>CAVUWW010000001.1:0-9433 GCA_963745135.1 uncultured bacterium
GTGGAGGCAATATTATGGAATAAAAAGTTAAAGTAAAAATTTCTGGATCCCGGCTCAGCGGCCGGGATGACAAGGCAAGGAAAGTGAGCTAGAATTGCTCTTAATGGCTTCTCCGATAACCAAGAAAACCCTCGAACATCTCGCGAAATTGGCGCGCATCGAGCTTGACCCGGCGGAAGAGGAAAAGCTGCTGAAAGACCTCGGCGAGATTTTGGCGTATTTCGGCGAGCTGCAAAAGCTCGACACGGCGAACGTGGCGCCGATGACCGGCGGGACTGACCTGAAAAACGCCTTCCGCGAGGATACGGAGCGGGAAAACACCAATCGGGGTTCCGGAACCGACGCATTTCCGGAAGCAGAGGGCGGGTTCCTTAAAATACCACCTGTGTTTGGATAGATTGACACATCCGACATCCAATGTCCGTCGGACATTGGATGTCGGATGTCCCTTAAAATGGAACTCCTCCGCAATCTCACCATTAAAAAGTTTCACGACGGATTGCTGAACAAAGAATTTTCAGCGCTCGAAATCGCGCAGGCGTGTTTCAGGCATATTAAAGAACATGATAAGGAAATTGGCGCGTTTTTGAGCACGGCCGAGGAGTCGGCGATCCGCGAGGCGGAAGCGGTGGATTTGGCGGTGGCGAGAGACGAAAATATCCCCGACCTTGCCGGCGTGCCGCTCGCCATCAAGGACAATATCCTCATTAAAGGACTGCCCGCAACAGCGGCATCGAAAATTCTGGGGAATTACGTCGCAAGCTACGATGCCGGCGTCATCAAGAAATTGAAGGCGCAGCGAGCCGTCTTCCTCGGCAAGACGAACCTCGACGAGTTCGCGATGGGTTCGTCCACGGAAAACTCGGCATTCAAGATCACGCACAACCCGCACGACCTGGCGCGCGTGCCGGGCGGCTCGTCGGGCGGCTCGGCGGCTGCGGTCGCGGCACATTTTGCGCAGGGCGGCCTCGGCACCGACACTGGCGGCTCGATCCGCGAGCCGGCATCGTTCTGCGGCGTCGTCGGCCTGAAACCGACCTATGGCGCGGTTTCGCGCTCCGGCGCGATTGCGATGGCGTCAAGCTTGGACCAAATCGGTCCCATCGCGAAGACCGTCGAAGACGCTGCGATGCTTTTCAAGGCAATCGCCGGGAAGGATCCGATGGACGCCACAAGTATTGATTATCAGTTTGACGCCGACCTCTTGAATCCGAAACTGGAAAGGATAAAACAGCTCACCATCGGCCTGCCGGAGGAATATTTCATCGGCGGCACGGACCCGCAGGTCATCGAAGCGGTGGAAAGCGCGACTGAAATGCTCAAAGGATTGGGCATCAAATTCAAGAAAATTTCTTTGCCGCACACGAAGTACGCGCTCTCATGCTATTACATCATCATGCCCGCGGAGGTAAGCTCCAATTTGGCGCGGTTTGACGGGGTGCGGTACGCATGCAATGCGAATCTGCGAATGCATGCGAATGCTGCAAATGGGCTGAAGCTGCAAGAAATTTATTCAAAAACAAAAGGGGAAGGATTCGGCGCAGAAGCGAAACGGCGGATCATTTTGGGGACGTTTGTTCTCTCGTCAGGCTACTACGACGCGTATTATGAAAAGGCGCAGAAGGTCCGCGCGCTCATCAAGCAGGATTTTGACGAGGCATTTAAGGCGGTTGATGTGATCATGACGCCTGTCGCCCCGACGCCGGCGTTCAAAATCGGAGAGAAAATCAGCGACCCCCTTGCGATGTATCTCGGCGATATCTTCACGATTCCCGTGAATCTCGCTGGGCTGCCAGGAATCTCCATCCCAGTAAAACCGGCCGCCGGCTTGCCGATCGGATTCCAGCTGATCGGCAAAAAATGGCGCGAAGCGGATATTCTCGGCATAGGACAATTTTATGAGAAAATTTGATTGACAATAATCTGTCATTCCCGCGAAGGCGGGAATCCACACTTCCAAAATTGAAAATTGGAAGCATGGATCCCGGCCTCCGCCGGGATGACAAAAATCAAAATGCCCACCTCCACCGCCACAACCTCCGTTACTCAATCCATAGCGTCCACGACCGCCGCAATCGCGAGCACTTCTGCGCACCTCGGCCAAGCGGCGCTCACGTTCTACCTTTCGAACCTCGATGTCCTTGATGTTGTGAGCGTCATCGTAACGACGGTACTCGTCGTCTCCATCGTTTATATCATCGTGAAAACCGGCTGGCTGCGGCTGCGCGTGGACCGGTACCAGGCGGTCATACTGAAGACCGACCTCTCTAAAAAGCGCGCGGAGGACGGCTGGGCGCTGGTGCAGAAACATTTCTTCGCGGGCGATGACAATGACCTGAAAATCGCCGTCATCCATGCGGACAACATCCTTGAAGAGGCGTTGCTCCATGCCGGCGTGCGGGGGGCAAATTTGGGCGACCGGCTGAAGAACATCAAGCGCGGCCAGATCCCAAACCTTGAGGACGTATGGCAGGCGCAGCAAGCTGCGCAACCAGATCGCGCACGAGACTGCGCTCACGCTGAAACGCGACACCGTGGAACGGGCGCTCGATACGTATAAGGAGGCGTTGAGGAACTTGGGAGCGTTAGATTAGGGTATAGGGTAAGACAAAGAACAAACAAACACTACCAAGCTGGCAGTGTTTTTTCCGCCCCATACCCCATACCCTATTCCTACTGCCCGCTGCTCGTTGCCGTGCTTGACGCCATCATTGCCGAACTGGTCGTTTCACTCGAACTCGCCATCGCCGGCGGCGGCGTGACCGGCTGGCCGTTCACGTCGCTTACCGTCACGCTCGCCACGCCCGGATTGTGCGTCCCTGAAATTTCAACCGTGCTCGACGCGCCCAAAAGAGGCGCAAGCGCCGCCTGCACGTCCGCATTCGATGAATTCTTCACCGTCACCTTCACGCCTTCAAGAGTCGTTACGACGTACGTCGGCTTGCCGCCGGAAAGCGTCCCACTCACCGTCACCGCAACCGGCACCGACGCGGAATCCCCCGCCGGCACCATGAAGAACGATAGGTCCTCCTGCAGCTCCTGCACCTGCGCCGAAAGCTCGGCAATCTGCGCCGTCAAAACCGTGCTCGAAGCGGTGAGCGCCTGAACCTGATTGTTCAATGAAGCAACTTGCGAAGCTGAACCTTGGTTCTGGGCACCCTGCGAATTCATCTGCGAGCTCAAGCTGGAGTTTTCGAAATACAGGTAAGCGGAAACGCCGGCCAAAACGAGGATGAGGCCGATCATGATGTACGCGCTCTTGCCCATGCGCTTTTTTGACGCCTCGCCCATCGCGGGTGCCGCGCCCATTTTGCCCTGCATCATGCCCGGCGAGACCTTTTGAGCGTTGCTGCGTGATGGAGAAGACAAAACCGTCGGCGTGAGCGATGCCGAAACCAGGTCGCTTACGCGAATGACTTGCGCAGCTGCCGGCTGCCGGCTGGCTGTTGCTGCCGGCTGACCAACGGAAGCCGCCGGCTGGCCGCTGGCCCCTGGCTGCTGTGGCGCTGCCGCCGCTGGTTGCTGGATGCCGGCTGCCGGTTGCTCAACTTTCTTGAACGTATCCTCCACATCCTGCGCCGCCCAACCGACGCCCACGAGCGCCGTCTTGATGGAATCCCGCGAAACCCCCAACTTCACCTGCGAGGCAATGTAATCAACCAATTGGTCTTGGATCATGGAACAGGTGGCAAGTCGCAAGGGGCAAGTTGCAAGTAAACTTGAAACTTGCGCCTTGATGCTTGCGCCTTTAAATTATCGACTCCCTTAATTCTACCGCATCCGTGGGCGAGTCAATAAAAAGTAATCCACAGGTGTTCGGATGCCGGATTTCGGATATCTGACGTCAGACATCCGAATTCTGACATCCGATTTGTGCGGGGTATCAGAACAAGTTCGAACCTATTTCCAAGCCGTTTGATTATGGGTTCATTTTATGCGTGGGGCAGGACCCGCCTTGCGTCGGAGGACGCGTCGCCAATCATCTCCCTAAATATCTTCATAAGCGTTCCCCACACCAGATATTCGCAAAGACGCTGCGTTGCTGGTATAGCCGCACTGTCAATGAGATGTATGGCTCCCTTTCGAAGCTTTATGGCTGTCGGAGGGCGAACATTTAACTGCCGTGCAATTTCGTTGACGGTTATATTGCCATTTAAGATCATATGTGATGCGATATCTCTCTCCGCCCTATTTATCCCCTGTTGCGAAAGGCGGCCCCGCGAGCCCCGATCGGCCGCAGGGACGGGAAGGATCTCTGTCGAAAAATTTTTTCTAAATTCTTTATTAATATCAAATTTGTACATTATTTCGTTAAAAATAATTTTATGGGTCGACCTTTTATGGGCAATATCTGCCCTATTAATTATAATAAAAAATGAGAAGTTTCGGCTTTAGGAATAAGCCAACACTTTCGCAAGGAATCATCCTCTTGTGCGGGACAGCGAACCAAATTCGAACCTATTTTACTTTGGGTAAACGATATTAGCTCCAAATTCGTTCAATCTTTCGATAACGCCTTTAGCCAATTCCCTCTTCAACTTCCCTCGCGGAATAGTGGCGATAATAATTCCGTCGGGACTCAAAACCTTCGTGTGCCTGCCGCCTTCTTTTAAACTAAAACCGCGTTGCCCGGCTAATCGGCAAAGCTTATCGGCATGGCAATCATTCGGATTAAACTTTCGCTGTTTCACGATTAAGCAATTTCAAGCGTATATTTTTTTTGGGTAGAGGGAAACCACTGAGATCATGCGCCATCTTGACCGAGGGGCTATAATTCGGCATATAGGCGAGGTACTTTTGAGGAATATCCAAGTAGGTATATACCGCATCGTTGATCATTTGCACCAATTCAAATAAATTTTCTCCTTGTGTAAAACAACCCTGAAAAGTTTTAATTTCACAGACAAGTCCGCCATCCTCGGATGCGCGAATAAAAACCGTGAGCTCGTCAGGGAAAAGCCCCTTTAAACGATTAATCTCCTTGATATCTTTTTTTGTAAGTCCGACCATATTGGGTAATATACACCACCAGCGCACCTTTTACAAGCACCCTCATAGAACCAAGTTCGAACCTTGCTTTATGCAGGTTCTATCGAACGAATATTCTGTTGTGCGCAGGGCAGGATTCGAACCTGCGTAGCCCGATGGGCGCTTGATTTACAGTCAAGTACGATTGACCACTCCGTCACCTGCGCTTTTAAATACTTTACAATCCTAATCCGGCGGAGAACCGTTGTAAAGAAGAAAGGATCCCTCGGCGGGTTCGGGATGACGGAAAGGTTATGCTTCAGAGTTTTCTGATTTGTTCGCAATCTCCTTGAAGTCGATCGCCTGCTTGCCGTTCGTGTCCTCCGGCTTCATTTTTTGCAGACGGCTGCCGAGCGCATTGTCAAGCTTCAATACAGTTATCCTGGCCCTCCGGAAAAATTTAAAGAGGAAGCCGTTGATGCTCGCGTCGATCTTTTCCGGAAGCTCCGAATGCGCCCAACGGTCGAGGAAGCTCCCATGGTCGTTTGACGCCGTTTCTTCCGCCACTCGCGGCAGGGCGCGAACCATCAGATAGAGGATGCTCCCAAGGGAGAGCATGAAGAGGGTTGTGAAGATGAAGGAGGGCATTAGGGTCTGGGGTCTGGGGTTGAGAGTTCCGCACCCTACACTCCATACCCTTTTCTTAATTATACTTCAATTCTACTAAATTGATTCACAACGATATTTTCGCCGACTTTCGCTATCACTTCGCCGACGACATCCTTCACGGTCTTCGACTCGTCGCGCACGTACGGCTGGGCGAGCAATTCCTTCACGTCTTTCGGCGCGGCGGCGGCGATGTGCATCGCAAGCTCATGCGCCAACTCACGGAACGGGTCGGACCTCACCACAAAATCGGTTTCCGCGCGCAAATCCACAAGTACGCCGATGCGATCGTTGTGCACATAGGAATGAACCAAGCCGGCTCCGGCCTCGCGCCCCGCGCGCTTCTCCACTTTTGAAAGCCCTTTCTCGCGGATGAGCTCCTCAGCCCTTTCAAAATTGCCGTTCGCGTCTTTCAATGCGCGGTGGCAATCCATCACGCCGGCTCCGGTCGCTTCGCGAAGCTTTTGCACCGCTTCAGTTGTGATGTCGTTCGTCATCTTCTTGGTAATTATACAACGGGCATACGAATTCACGAATGGGGAAATTAATTTCTTATTCGTATATTCGTATGCCCCGTGTCGCTACGCCACTAGTTCTGTGCCATTTCCCGCTTCTGATTTCACCACACGCATCGCGATGCCCTCCCCAATCGCCTTCTCCACATTCGCCAAAAACCACTCGATGCTCTTGCGCGCCTTGTCGTTGCCCGGCACCAAGTAATCAATCACGTCCGGATCCGCATCCACGTTCGCGAGCGCGACGATCGGAATCTTCTTGATGCGCGCCTCGCGGACCGCGGTCGAATGCAGGTTCGGGTCTATCATGACGACGAAGTCCGGTTCCTTCGGCATGTTTTCGAGCCCGCCCATCAGTTCCATGAGCCGCTTCATCTCGCGCTCCATCTCGAGCCGCTCCTTCTTGGTGTACTTGTCGACGAGCGCACCGGATGCGAGATCGGTCCGCAATTGCTTCATGTGTTCCACGCGCTTCGAGATGATCTTGAAATTCGTAATTGTGCCGCCGATCCAGCGCAGCGTCACGTACGGCAAACTGAACTTTTCCGCCAAGCCCTTGATGATGCCTTCCGCCGCCGGCTCGGTGCCAACGATAAGCGGCAAGCCATTTTGGCGCACCTTCTCCTTTATGAAGCCGATCGCCTTCTCGAGCGCCTCGGCCGTCTTCTGCAGATTAATGACCTCAATGCCGCCGCGGTTCGTGAGCACGAACGGGCGCATCTTCGGGTTCGTCTTGCTCTTTTTCCGTCCATAAAAAACACCCGCTTCGATCATCTCGCGGGACGCTTCCGCCGGATAAGCCGGCTGCTGGGCAGCTGAATCTTGTGTAATGATCTCCTCTGGCACGGAAAGAAGTATAGCAGGAGCAGAAATCGCGGTCAAGGCGACGGGCGGCAAGAACGGAAGTTTGTCCTTCCCTGAAAATTTCATTAAAATTTAATGAAATTTTAATGATTTATTGCTCATTTTTGAGTCCCCGGGAAAATTGTACCCTAAGAGAGATGAAATTCAGATAAAGATTTTATGAAAAAAAGATTAAAAAAATATCCCCTTATAAACGACCGTTTATAACGCCAGATTCACGCGAATGAGCGAACGGTTCCGTTTTTAGGAAAAACGTGCTATATTGCATCTAGCATTAGTTTTAAAAGGAAAATAGATGACGCAAACGCAATTTCTGATTGTAGCCGACGCAACCGTTCACCTGCTCATGATGCTCGCCGCCATCGGCGCATCGTACTATATTTTTCGGTTTGCATTCGTGGTTTGCAGATTGAATCACTTTTCTCGCCTCCTGAAATTGTCATCTGCGCTATGCGCCCCGGCATCCTTGTTTCTCGGGTGGATTTGCATCAAAAACTTCTACGGCTGCGCGATCCATTATCCCTACTACTGGCTGCGATAAAAACAATTTTCCCATTGGCACGGATTCGTCCATGCCTTTTTTATTATGGAAGCGTAGATCCCGGCCTTCGCCGGGATAGTAGAAGAAAGGATCCCTCGGCAAGCTCGGGATGACGGAACGGAACGAAGGGAACCTTCAAAATTCCAAAGGAAGGTTCCCTTCGTTCCGTTCCGTCACATCATTCTTGATAGGAAGAATATCACGAGCCCCAATGAACAGGAAATCGCCGAGATGATCCAGAAACGCATGGTGATCTGGGATTCGGGCCAGCCGAGGGCTTCGAAATGGTGGTGGATGGGCGCCGAGCGGAAGACTTTCTTGTGGCGCAGCTTCTTTGAAAGGACTTGAATGATGACGGAAATTGACTCGATGACGGGGATGATCATAAAGAACGGCAGGAGGAGCGCGGTGTTCGTGAGCATGGCGATCACGCCTATCGTGACGCCGAGGGACATCGAGCCGGTGTCGCCCATGATGAATTTCGCGGGATAGATGTTATTCCACAGGAACGCAAGGAGCGCGCCGATCATGATGCCGCCGAATGCGGCGAGGTCGTAGCGGTGCAGGACGAACGCAACCGTGGTCAGCGCGACGAATGCGAAGAGTGACGTCCCGCCGAGGAGGCCATCGAGGCCATCCGTTTCGTTCGCGGAGAACGAGCTTGCGAAGACGATGAAAACGAAGATTGGGATATACCACCACCCGATTTGGAACGTCCCCACAAGCGGCACGGCGAGCACGTCCCAGCCGAGGCGGAAATAGAACCACCAAGCGCCGACGAGCGCGATGACCACATAAACGAGCGATTTCTGTTTTATCTTCAGGCCGCCGCCGGATGCGCCGCCGACATGCATCACGCCAAGCCAATCGTCGGCCAAGCCCAAGAGCGCGGCAATGACGAGCGCGGCAATCGGCAAGTATGTTTCAGGCCGGCTGATAAAGTTGAAGTAATGCCACGGCCCGTCAAAAAAATACCCCATGATGCCGAAGAAGAGCGCGAGGAGCGCCGGTCCCCCACACGATGACGCCGGCCGCCGTCGGTACGCCTTCTTTCTTTTTGTGAAGTTCATAAAATACCGGCGCCTCGGACGCATCGCGCAGATGCTTCCCAAATTTCTTTTTTTTGAGGAACCGGTACCACAGCGGCGTGAGGATCAGCGCAACCAAAAACGCGATGGTGGCGAGAATGATGACACGGATGGCTTCGTCGATGATCATGGGTTAGGGTATAGGGTCTGGGGTCTGGGGCATGGGGTTCCGCACCCCATACCCTATCCCCCATACCCTACTTATAATTTCCCACAAACCACTGGTACAGCTGCAGCGTATCCGCAAACCGCACGCCATCCTCCGTGCCCAAAACGACGATGAGCACTGGGCGGTTCTCGTATTTGAAAATCGAAAGCAGGTTGCCGGCAGCCTCGTCGGTGTAGCCGGTCTTGCCGCCGATGAAATCCGGGCGGCCAGCGAAATCGTTGATGCTCTTCACGACGCTTTGCCTGCCGGAACCCAACTCTGTAATTGTAACTTGCGGCGTGCGCGTAATCGCCAAAATCTGGGGATAATCGGCATATACTTTTTGAGCCAGGAGCAAGAGATCGCTCGCCGTCGACTGGTTTCCGGCCGAAAGCCCGGACGGATCGTCGTAATATGTGCTCGCCATGCCCCACGCCGTCGCACGGGCGTTCATTGCCGCCAAAAATTGCGTCCGACCATAAGCGTCCGCGAGCGCTTCCGCAGCGACGTTCGATGAAGGCAGAAGCAGCACCTGAAGCAGGTCATTAACCGTATACACGTCTCCCGCCTGCAAAATCGTCTGCTGCGGATCAACGGCCACCGCGGCGGGCGTGACGGTCACGTGCTCGTTCAAGTCCATGGT
>CAVUWW010000002.1:0-9581 GCA_963745135.1 uncultured bacterium
AAAAGATGCAGGCGTTGCCAAAGACGGATTGTGCGAATTCATACCCAAGCGCGTCTCGAACCGGACCGCCTACGAGCCGGTTCCGTTGGCCGAAAAGGAAAAGTCGCAATTGCTCGCGGCGGCCGGACCGGAAAACGGAACGCGGCTTGCGCTCGTCGAGGATGTGCAAAAAAGGAAAATCATCGCCGAGGCGTTGAGCTACGGCGACCGGCTGCTGTTTGAGAACCAGGCCGTGCATGATTTCCTTTTCGGACACATCCATTGGACGCTCGAAGACGCGGCTGCGCGCAAAAGCGGCTTCTACGTGAAGGAACTGGGACTCGCCGGCCCGCAGGAAGCGGTCTTCAAGCTGCTGCGGAAGCATTCCGTCCTGCGGTTTATGAACAAAATCGGCTTTCCGAAAATGGCGGCGAAAGGGAACGTTGCGCTGTATGCGAATTCGTCGGCGTTCGGCGCGATTGTGGCGGCAGGGAATTCGCCGAAGGATTTCCTCGCCGCGGGAAGGTCGTTCGAGCGCGTGTGGCTTACGGCGGCCGAGCTCGGTTATGGTATGCAGCCGCTCACCGCGATACTCTTTTTCAACCAGAGGATTTTAGGAAATGCCGCCGGCGATTTTTCAGAGCAGCAGATTGCGGGCGTGAAAAGCTCCTACGCGGTCCTTGAGCGGGAATTCAGCGCCAAAGGTTCGACGATGGCAATGCTTTTCCGCATAGGCAAAGGCAAGCCGATAGCGCACCAGTCGTTCCGGATGGCGCCGGAGGTGGCGTACCATTGACATGTTATCTTTTCTAAATATTGATTTGCTGTCGGTCGCAATCGCAGTCGCGGCGAATTCCATTTTGGGTTTCATCGCCTACTTCAACAACCGGAAAAGCGTTACCAACCGGGCGTTTCTCCTGTTCTCGATCGTGAGCATCCTGTGGAGCGTGCTGAATTATGCCCAATGCCAAGCGCAAATGCCGACGTAAGGTATTATGAAGCCGGTTTCCACTGCGGAGCGAGAAGAAAGTGCGAGAAAGATATTTATTGATCAACGTGGTTGCCGAGTATGATCGGCTCACGATATTTTTTCATGGCCTCATCTTGTTCTGCTGGATTGATTGGCATATTGTTCCAAAGATTCCATTTTTCGGCGAATGCTGCGCCAGCTTCCGCAAACCAGCGGAGCATGCAATCCAGTTTGACGGCATATCCATCGGGACTGCGCACGATTTCCTTCTCGAAAAACGCGATTATGTTTTCGCTTGCCGTGTTATTTTCGGCGTTGCCAATCGACAACTGGTGCAATTCGGCGTTGCCGAAGTATCGGTCGGAGCGGTAGAGCGCCTGATAATCGAAGAACGTCCTGAATTCCGGCTGGTCCATTATTGCGGCGGCCAGTGCCTCCTTGAAATAATGAATTGCCGGGTCGTTTAATGTGATGCTGTTCTTTTTTGACCAGTCGTCTAGCTGTTCGTAAAAAATGAAATGAGACACTTCGTGGATTGCGGTGGCGACGACCCGCCATGGCTTCATGTCCTGCCCGGCGATGGTTCGCGCGATTGAAAAGTAGAATAAATTTTCGTCGAGCGGACTGAAGGGGAGGAACGTCGGAACTGCCGAATACGAACGTTTGCTGAGCTGCGGGCATTCCATGCACTTTGCCAATGCCGCGAACACCGGCTCGGATCCCGCAATTTCTTTTTGGACAGCGATAATTATCTCTTCTATCTTTGTCCCATAGCGGCGATACATGTCGGTGACCACTTCGCGCACCGCTTCCTGTTCGTTCAGGCCGTGCTGGATCTGTTCGGTCAGCTTCGGGTAGAAGTTGAGGATTTGCGGTCGCTTCCGCCGATAAACACGGCTCTCTAGAAAAAAAACGAACCGGTTGACGTCCTTTTCGGGATCGGCGGATATTGAGATGGCTGGGATGTGAGAGGATACGGGTTTTCTTGACATTTCAGCTTGTTTACTATAATAATACCGGATCCTTAATAATTCAAGGAGCCAAGGAGTGTCCGCGATGTATAAGAATTTGTCGGCACCGTGCCTCGCCGTTGGATTGCGTGACCCTTGACTTTTTTGAGTGATTAATGCTATGTTTGATGTAGTTTCAGGATAACTGCCGAGTTTTCCTGATGGATGGCTCTTGTTTGAACCATCGTTCACAACTAAAAAAGGAGGAAATCAGCATGGACCAATCCCCAGAGTTCTTTTTCCTTGGAAAAGCTCCAGGGAATGGCGAAGAGGCGGGTCAACCTCTCGACCGTTGGCAAGTTGGGAATCTTCACGTCAAATTGCGACTGTGGAGATAATGACGGATGCGACGGGGACGAGGGATCCTGCCCCCAGAACATGTGAACAAAGAAACGCACCGGACCTCCTAGCGGAAATTCCGTAGGGGGTCCGGATCAGTCTTTAATTCAATACGATTCGAAAGGAGATCGAAAGTTATGCAGTTGCACCGTGTTTTCAAAACGGAATTTGATCACCGATTTATCGTCTATATTCCGACATCCCGGCAGGTCTTGGAAGTCGGAGAAGAAATATTTGCGACAGTTCCCCAAGAGTTGCCGTCTGACATCCCACTGCTCGAAAACAAGTGGAGCCACCGAAAGGATTTCCAATTTTTCGGAACCAACCTCTTGCTCACGGACAAATGCGACCTCGCCTGCGTCTACTGTTATGAAGATTTGCCTCCGCAGATGTTCAATGTTCTCTCTTGCCAACCCAGGACAATTATGGATCAACGGGTTGTCGAAGCCGCGATTTCCTATATCGCTAGGTGTGCGGCGGAAGCGAAGGCGGAGAAATTCTCCGCCAATATGTTTGGCGGTGAACCGACGCAGGCATTCAACGTATTGCAGTATGCTGTTGCCTGCCTGCGCGAGAAGGGAACCGCTCTCGGCATACCGACCCGGGCGACAATCACCACGAACGGCGCAATGAACGATTCGAAGGCGCAATGGCTTGCTGACAACATGGACGGCATCAATGTTTCATTCGATGGGCCGAAGGAGATTCAAGACCTTCACCGTTCCCGAAGTTTCGACAAGGTATTTCGGAACGTCCAGATGTTTTATGCGTGCGCGCCCCGGAAACTGGCTTTGCGCGCCACCGTTTCGGACTACAGTGTCAGGCAGATACCGGAAATCATTCGGTTCTTTGGGGAGAATTTTCCAGGGATTCGGATTGCGCTCGAGCCGATATTCGCCGCAGGAAGAGCTAAGTGCGGGAAGTTTTCCGCTCCTGACGATTCCCAATTCTTTGAAAAGTTTCTCGAAGCGTTGCCCGTTGCCAAGGAATTCGGTTGTCGCCTGAAAACATCGGTTCTGCATATTGGAGGCAATCTTGCCCAGTTCTGCGGCGTCCCAGGCGACAATTTCATGATTGCCGCCGACGGGCGTGTCACGGTCTGCAACCGGATGATTAGCGGATTGGAACCGGCCGAAAATAGATTTATCTACGGTCATTATGATTTCTCGGAAGGCAAGTTTGTCTTTGACCTCGGGAAGTACGAATGGCTTAAACAGCTGACCGTTCGCAACATCCCGCAATGCCAGGATTGCTTCGCGAGAGGCAGTTGTCGAGGTGATTGCGCTGCAAACAAAGCCGTGCTCGACCCGGAAAATTTCCCCGCTAACCCGAGTTATCGCTGTGCGGCAATTCGCGAATTTCTCGCCAAGATTTTACTCTATATTCTTGACAACGGCGGGGAAGAGCTTGTTTGGCGGGATTGATTCTCCCGGGAGAAGAAGATACTTACGGCCGCTCACCCCCGTGCGCGGCTTTTTCATATTCAAGGATGACGTCCCACGCCTTCGCGAGGAATGCCTCATCTATTTTTTTTCGCTGGGCAACGTATGCCGCGACGGCATTGTGGAGACGGATTGCAGCGAGGCACTTCAAATTGAGGAAATGGCCGGACAATGGGCGGTTCGGCATTTTTGGGTCTTTGTAGTTCTCTTGAAACATTTTTTCAAGATTGATGCCGAAAAATTGTTCTGCAAGGTATCCGCGCGGTGCGAAGGCGCTTGTGATCACTTCGCGGAGGACGCTTTTGGGTATCAATTTTTTTGAAAGTTCCGTTTGCGGTTGCCGGTCGGCAAATTCCTTCAGCCACGCTTTATACTCCCGTGGCTCGAATTGGATGTGGATCGCTTCATGCAGGAAGAGCAGCCAAAAAAAGTTTTTGGCCGATTCCTCTGCTAGTGACGGCATTGCGACGGAAATTGTATTGCCATCAATCGCCTTGCCGGCATATCCTGCGGGAGAGGGATGGACAATGAGCTGGATGGCAATCTGATTCACCGCGGGCCTGCCATAAAAGACCTCAAGCAATTTCCAGATTTTACGGAAGGAATCAGTTCTGTTTGAGAGATCGTTTCGGGCTATGGCGCGCATTTCTTTAAGTTGCATTTCGTAGCGATTCCAAAGAACGGCGAAGGGGACATCCATTGCGCCGAAAACCTTCGGCAGAAGTTCGCCGTCGATCGGGTCGCTTTGCATTTCCTGCCAAACCATTTCTTCCGACGGTCGGTTGAAACAAAGCTTCATCAGTTTCTTCCAGCGTTCTTCTCCGTCCTCACGAGACGTCCGATACCAATTTTTAAACTCTTCCGCGATTTGCTTCTGTGAAATAGAAAGTTCACCAATGACGGAGGTATAGGAACCCGCCAACGCTTCCGCGTCTCCAGAATAACCCAATGTTCCCGCGACATTGGCTACAAACATGTACTTGTTCGCCAAGCGGGAATATTCAATGGCGATATCCATGCCTGTCATTATAATACGATTCAAATCATATTCAATCCAATGCTTATTTATGGTTTCATAAAGGGTCGTCTTGAGCAACTTGGAGTATTTTCAGGATGATGCAGCAAGTGGATTGTGCCACTTGCTTTTTTTTATTTGACGATTGTCTTCAGAAGCAGCCCTGCCTCGCGGACGAAATTTTTATCAATCGGTTTTTTCTCGCGGGCATATGCCATCGCAAGCGGCAGGAGCTTCCAAACAAACCAAATTTCGAGTTTTCCGTAGTAGGGAATGATTTTTGTTTTGTTCCGGTGCGGCAACAAAGAGGCCGTTTTCGGCAGGTCATCAAAGAGAAGCGGCGCAAGGTCGCGGGAGAAAAAGGTTTGCCCCAGGGCGCCGAGCGGGGCGAACGCGGCGGTAGTGGCTTCGTTGAGGACGGTCAATGTCGAGAACGGCAAAACACCGTATTGGTTCTTGAGCCGCAACGTTTTCATCGCATTAGCGATCATGCTTTTCCCGTTTCGTCTTACAAAAAGCATATGGCCGATCTCATGCCCTAACACTGCGATGGAATATGACAATTGCCATGTGTTTTTCTTGAGATCCGGCAATTCGAGAGTGACAACATTTTTCTTGAAATTCGCGCCTCCGGCGGCGGTATGGCTTCCATCGAGCGGCGAGAAAAGAATAATGACGGTAATGGGTTTTTTTGAGCCGTTCGTTCCGCCAAAGCATGATCCGACAGCGTCAAAAAATCGGACTGTCCGTTTCTCGCGGAGCGACCGTTCAAAAACTTTGAGCGAGGCGCGGCTTTTAGGTCGCCAGATTTTTTTAAATCTTTCGTCGAATGTGGAAAAGACTTTCTTCAACAGTTCGTAATCTTTCGGGTCTTTTACGAACCTTTCGAGCGTCGGCCACGCGGTACGATCCGTTTGTTGGTAAAATATCCCGCCGAGGTAGGTCGCGGGCGATCGGAATCCGTATTTCGTCCGCATAAGGGCTGAAAATTCCGCGAGCGCCTTTTCTTCGCGCGGCGTCAGTTTTCCGGTCGCGCGAATCCATGCGTCGCGGACATCTTTCCGGCAACTGTAGTGCCACGCCGCGAGCGTGGAAATGAAGAAAAATTGGTTCGCGATCCGGGAAACCCGAAGCCCGATTTTCATGGTTTTATTATACTCCGCCGCTGCCATTTTGCCACATGGAAGACATAAGCTCATTGTGAAACCCGCACGCCTTGCCCGCCGTGCCACTATGCTAAAATGAATGCGTGACCTCTTCTCTTTCTTTGGACCTCTTTTCCGTAGGCATTGCCGCCGCCATCGGCATTTTGGGGTTTGCTATTTTTTTGAATAACCGGAAAAGCGCGACGAACCGGGTGTTCCCGCTGTTTTTAACACATGATATATATTACAATATAAGTGATTTATTGGATTTGAAAAACTAAACTATGAAAAAACTTAAACCTATCGCCCGCGTTGTTACTTATGACAGACAAGCAAATAAGATTTTGCTCGTGAGGAATAAGGATGCCTCTTTTTGGTATGCCCAGGAGGGGGATGGGAAATTGAAAAAGAGAATATTTTAGAATGTGCGAAGCGGGAAGTATTCGAGGAAACTGGCCTGTATGTAGAAATCAAGAAATTGCTTTATATGCAGGAATTCCATGGATCCGAAGATATTGTGTGCATAGAAACGTTTTGGCTTGCCGCACTCACCCACGAGCAGAAGTTGGATGCCCTTCATATAGATCTTGACCCGGATGGAGTAGTGGAAGAAGCAAGATGGTTTTCCTCGGATGAATTACAAGACTTAAAGGTATTTCCCAAGAGATTAAAAAATACTTTTTGGGAAAATATAGAACACCTAGAAGCTTCCGAAGATCCCTTTATCGGCGTAGTGTAAAATGCAATTGCTTTGTGGCATAGCTTTTAATTATCATGATTCGTCGGTTTCCTTTGCCGTGGACAATAAAATCGTCTTCGTTTTGGAAGCGGAAAGAATTTTTAGAAAGAAGAAAAAGGCATGCAATCGGGAAGAGATGAAATATTTAATAAAATATGGCCTCAATTTACTAGGACGAGACATAGAAGATGTCGATTATTGGTCAATGACAACATTTAATAACCCCTATTTAAAACCATCTGATATTGCAGATTTCGAAAAGAAAGAAGTCAGAAATCCTTATTGGAAAAAAATATCTTTATTCGGCTCTGAAAAAGATATATTAATTGTCAATCACCATCTTGCTCATGCGGGGGTTTATTTATCTACCAAATTCGATAGCGCAATAATCATTTCTTGCGATGGTGGTGGCGACATCGATCCTCGCACTAACACCAATGAATGCTTGGCGGTTTTTGTTGGTGATAAAAACGATATTATAAAGCAGAGTTTGCCATCAGAAACTCCTATTACCGGAAAGACGTATGGCGTATGTTCAACATTCGTTTATGGACAAAAACTTCATGATTCAAATCCATCAGAAGGGAAGTTCATGGCATTGGCCGGATTTGGAAGGGTTAGGGAGGAATATTATATATTCCTTGAGCAGAATTTTGATCGGATAGAAAAAACTGACTACGCCGAAGTGATGCAAATCTTAGAAACTTTCCTCCCTCACCTCAGGGGGCAAGCAGCCGTGCCGACCGAAGATGCTAAAGATTTTGCTGCAACTGTCCATAAGTTTTTCATTGATAAGAGTCTGGAAAATATAAACGGTGTCATTGGAAAGTTGTCTTCAGGAAAAGAGGCAATCATTTTAACGGGTGGCGCAAGCCTGAATATAGATTTGAATACGAAAGTGGCAAAAAAATATTCGACTTTCAAGCGCTTCGTGGCGCCCTGTTGCGATGATACTGGTCAATCCTTGGGTGCGCTGTGCATCTTGATTAGGGACGCACCGCTAAATGATGGGATGAATTCTCCATCGACAAAGACAGCAATCTTTTTAACTTTTTTGACATATTATTACATTAGCACGGTTGCCTCATTCTGCTATACTAAAAGTATAAACCTGTGGCAAAATCAGAACGGCTGGATCAAATCGAGGCGATACTAGATGATTTGAGAGGATTGCTGGTGGCGAAAGACACTCCGGAGGATAAAAAGTATGCGATCGAGGAAAACATCGCGTTTTTCGAGGCGGCGAAATCGCCGTGGAAGTATGTCAAATGGCTGATTGCCCGCGCTCGGAAAATTGACGGTGCGCGGCTTTTAGAATTGACCGATTTTCCGTTCGAGCGGTGGGACATTGAAATGCACAAAGCATTGAGTTCGCTCCAGAAAAAACGCTTTCCCGGATTGATCGATCCATTGGTGGACAGAATAACGAAGGCGGTCAACGAGAGCCGCAGCGGAACGTTGTTCATCCTTGACGCCGGCGCGGGAGCCATGGAAACGGAGGCGCAGGTGATCAGGCGATTGGGGCGGAATTCCGGAAAAGTTTTCCTGGTCGGCGCCGACAAGTCGGCGGCGGCGCTCGGCGTCGCGAGGCGAAATTTGGAAGAAGCCCGCGAAAAGGCAAACATTTATGAATTCGAGGAGCTTGATGAAACGGAACTGAAACGGCTTGCGGAGCGGGAATCGGGAAGTTGCGCGGTTGTCTTGTGCAAAAACGACATTTTCGCTTTAGACAGGAAATTCAGCGCGAATTTTTTCGACCTCGCGTTCAGCTCCCTTTTCATCCATCACCTGGCCGAATCCGAGCGGAACCGGCTCGATGCCGTGGAGAAAAAGATTTCCAAAAAAGTCGCGGAATACGACGGGCGCAAGAAATGGGGGAGTGTCATTCCCCAATCCATAATGGCGTGGGGCAACCCCGTCTTTTTGAACGCCTCGATATTTTCCATATTGCGGTATCCGACGGAACAGGAAATCCGGCGCAGGTCGCCGAACGTTTCCTTTTTCTGGACCGGGACGTATCTGCTAGAATTAAAATGACATGGGGAACGCTCTCCGCATAACCAACTTAGATTTGCTCTCCGTGGGGGTAGCGGTTGCCGGCATTGGCATTCTGGGGTTTGTGGTTTTTTTCTCCAATAGGAAAAGCGTTACCAACAGGACGTTTTTGCTTTTTTCCTTGGCTGCGGTTGTTTGGAGCGTCGTTAATTATCTCAATTATCAAATTACCGACCCTGCCGCTGTCCTGTGGCTGTTGAGGGGAGTTTTGTTTTTCGCGGTTTGGTACACCTTTTTTCTGTTCCAGTTGTGCCATGTCTTTCCGAATGAACGGGCTGCATTCGGGCTTGGCTACAAAGCCATCCTTTCCTGCGCCGTTTTCGTTTCGCTTCTTTGCCTGACCCCGTTTGTATTCAGCGCGATTGCGGATCTGTCGCTGCCTGGCCAGGTTTCCAAGACCGTTGTCCAGCCAGGGATATTCATTTTTATAGCGCTGATTCTTTTTTTGGTGTCGGCGGCATTTTATACATTGATCAAAAAAATGAAGGCGGCGAGCGGCGTGCAGAAGCGGCAGTTGGCGTTTATACTTGCCGGCGCCACAATTACGTTCGCCTTGCATATCGCTTTCAATCTTATTATTCCAGCGATATTCTTAGACGTGCGGTTCATCCCTTTTGGGGCCGTGTTTGTCTTTCCTTTGGTTGCATTGACGGCCTATGCCATTTTCCGACATGCGTTATTTAACGCCAAAGTGGTAACTACTGAAATTTTGGCGTTTGTTTTGGCGATAGTCACTTTATTTGAGGTCATATTGTCCCAAAGTGTCACGGCCTTAATATTCCAAACAGGAGTTTTTGTTTTAGTGTTATCATTCAGTATTTTGCTCATCCGAAGCGTCCTGCGGGAAGTGGAGCAGCGCGAGGAATTGCAGGCGGTGAACGCGAAGC
>CAVUWW010000003.1:0-9910 GCA_963745135.1 uncultured bacterium
GTGGCACGGCGGTCGGATCCATCAACTACAACTTCTGGTGGGACTGCCCGGCCTACGCGAACGAGGCGAACCCGACCGTCGCGGGCGCGACGGCCGCCTGCGGCTCTCTCACGAGCGGCTCCGCGAACGCGAACGGGTACAAGATGGACGCCCAGTCCGTGACATCCCTATCGACCCCCGGGCAAACGTACGTGGCCGGGGCGCACACCCCGGTCGTCATCATCGAGCGCGGCTCGGCATCCCCGGCGGAGGGTCAAATATCGTTTGTGGTGAACAGCGTTTCGTCTACGACCCATGCCGAATGCGTCAACAACCAATGCCAGCAGGTCTCCGGCGCGGGCGTGAATCGGTGCTCAACGAATGCGGACTGCGGCAATGACGGCACCCCTCAAACGCACGCCGTGTGCGACACCGTCCAGCAGGCCTGCGTGAACGTTGCTGGCTCGGGAACGAACGGCTGCTCGACCGACCCGGCGTGCGGCGGATCGCCGGGATCCACGCATCTTATTTGCGAGAACGATTCCTGTGTCATCGCGAGCACCAATATTCCTGGTCCGTCCTGCTCGACGCCGGGATACGATTTGAATGATTGTGGGGCGAAAGTTATCGTGTCGCCAAACTCGGCAAACCTGCCGCTTGGCGGAAGCCAGCCGTTCAGCGCGACCGTCTACCAGTACGGCGCGGTGGCTTCGAACCAGAGCGTAATTTGGGAAGTGAACGGCGAGGTTGGCGGCGATTCTTCCATTGGCACGATCACCGCAGGAGGCGTTTATACCGCGCCCAATTCATCGCCTTCGGGGGCAATATGGGTAATCGCCGTTCCCGAACTCAACGGCATTCCGGGTTCGGCGTCCATATCCCTAATCGCCCCGCCGGTTTGCACCTCGTTCTCCGCCAGCCCGACGCCGATCGTACCCCCGCAGACGGCGACGCTCTCATGGAGCTGCTCGGGCGACATCACTTCGTGCTCCATCAACAATGGCGTCGGCGGGGTCGCGGCGGTTGGCAGCGCACCAGTGAATCCGGCGGCGAATACGACGTACATTCTCACCTGCACCGGTCCCGGGGGGCCGCCCGCGATTAAGTCAACGACCGTCACCGTGAACAAGCCGGGCGTGATTGAGATACCGCCGTAAAGAAAGCGCCAAAATCCAATGAAGAACGAGCGTGCGAAACTCATCGCCGGAAGTGTTGTCGTGATTGCGGCAGTCCTTTTGATTGCTCTCTTCTCTTCCCCGAGACCATCGGCTCCGCAGGCGAGCCCGGCTGGCGTTGCCCCTTCGCAAATCGCTTTCCCTTCGGACGTGCCGATCCGTGCCAGCGGAGCGGTCCAAAGCGCGTCGGGTGCCATACCGAACGGGCAGCTGCAGGCGAGCATTTCTTTCGTGAGCACGGGCACCGTGGGCGCCAATTTCAATTTTTATAAGCAGTTTTTTTCCGCGTCGGACGGCTGGACGTTCCTTTCGCAAGCCAACGCCCCCGCCGATCCGGCCCATAAGGCCATCCTAGCGAGAAACGGCCAAGGGATGCTCACGGTGAACATAAGTTCGCAGCCGCCGTCGGCATCGTTGATTGAGATGTCGTTTGTGGGCAATCCGGTGGCGGTAAAATGAGCCGATAAGAAGCACGGTGAATAATACCTCTTTCTGTCATTCCCGCGAAAGCGGGAATCCAGATTTGTTGGAATTCTGGATTCCGGATAGCCCCGCTGGGCTTCCGGAATGACAATATTCACCAAGCTCCGATAAGAAGCGCGGTTGATCATGGCGGCGAAACTCGACCGTGAAAATTTTCTGGCCGCTATTGCAGCCCGTTTTTTGGTACAATAAAACAATGGTTTCCCGGGAGGCCGTCCAAAAGATCCTCGAGGCGGGCGTGCAGGCACCGTCAGGCAGCGGTTCGGAGCCGTGGCGGTTCGAGGTTTCGAACGGCGCAGTTTCGGTTTTCATGTTGCCGGAGAAGGATCATCCGATCCTGAACGTGAACCAGTGGGGGACTATTTTCGCGACTGGCGCCCTGCTTGAGAACATTTCCGTCGCTGCGGCGCATTACGGCTTCGAGGCAGCGATAAACTTTTTTCCGGCGGCCGAAAACCGGAATCTCGTTGCGGATGTCAGCTTTGCGGAAAAAAGCGGAAGGTCAAACGGAAGCGAGCCGGAGCCGGACCTTTTCGGCGCGATCTTCAGGCGCGCGACGGACCGCAAGCCGTACGGGACGGAGAAGATTGACGGCGCCGTGCGGCGCACGTTGCTCGGGGCGCCTGCGGACGTCGGCGCTTATGACGTCGTTCTGAAATTGGTGGACGACCGCGGGCAGATCGGAACCTTGGCAACGGCCGCGAGCGCGAACGACCGGATCGCTTCCGGGAACAAGGCGCTCCGCGAATTGTTTTTCGAGGAAACCGCTTGGGCGGAACCGCGGCCGAAATCGTTCTGGCCATGGCCGCCGCGCGCGGCGGGCGACAGCGCGAAAGCGTACGCGGCATGCAGCTTTTACGGCGGCGTGCTTTGCGAGCCGACCGACATCGGCGTCGCGCGGGCGGGGCAGGTGGTTGAGCGCGCGTGGCTCGCGGCGACCGCGATGGGATTGAGCTTCCATCTCCAGGCCGGAATCAATTTCTTGAGGGTGCGGCTCGACGCTGCCGGAAGCGAAAACCTATTTTCACAAAAGGAAGCGGAGCTGATCCGCGCCGCTTACCAGAAAATCGCGGATATTTTTGAAACCAAAGACCATTTCGCCCCCGCGATCTTCCGCATTGGCCATGGTGGCGAGCCGGGCGCAAGAAGCCTGCGGAAGCCGCCGGAGATAGCGTTCAAGTGAAGAAGGAAGAAGGAAGAAGGAAATAAAAAGGAATGCTGGTGAATCTAAAATTTATTAAATAAAACTTGCAAAATTCTATTTATCCACTATGAATAAAGAATGGATCGCAAAATTGAAACATTCACCGATCTCTATGCTTGGCAAGAGGCGCATCAATTGGCTTTAGTTGTCTATAGAGCCACAAAGTCTTTTCCGAAAGGGGAGTTATTCAGTTTGGTGAATCAAATGCGGCGAGCCGCCGTTTCTGTAACTTCCAACATCGCGGAAGGCTTCGCGAGAAAGAGTTATAAAGAAAAGGCGCAATTTTATTATATCGCTAAAGGGTCAATCAGTGAAATCAAAAACCAGCTTATCTTATCGAGAGATTTACAATATTTGGATGAGGCTGTTTTTGATGAATGTATTCATCAAGCCGAGCGCTCTGATAGGATTCTCCAGGGATTGGTTACTAAAACTCGGAGCAGGATAGGGGAAGTAGGATGAAGGAAAAAGGAATGAAGAAAAAAGGAAAGAATAAGGCCGGGACCGGATCCTTCTTCTTTCTTCCTTCATCCTTCTTCTTTCTTCTCATCAAACGCCTTCACGATTGGATCCATGTATCCTTCGAGGACTTTCTCTATGTTGCGCCGCTTTTTGCCGATGCGATGGTCGGCCACCGGCCGTCAAGGCCGGATTACATGGACGGTGTCCGCGTGACTGAAAATGCATTGATAATCGGATCAAGATTGCCTTCTAGCAACTTGTCTATGTTATGAAATTTTTTCCCTAGTCTATGGTCGGTCACGCGGTCGTCGGGGAAATTATAGGTGCGGATCTTTTCGGAGCGGTCGGCGGTGCCAATCTGCTCGCGGCGCAGGTCGGTGACGGAACCGGCGGCTTTGAGCTGCTCAATCTCGTAAAGCTTGGCGCGCAAAACGTCAAGCGCCTTCTCGCGGTTCGCGTATTGCGAGCGTTCCTCGCGCGAGGCGACGACGATGCCGGTCGGCCGGTGCAAAATTCGCACGGCGGTCTCCACTTTGTTGACGTTCTGGCCGCCCGGGCCGCCGGCGCGCGAAAAAGTGACTTCGAGATCGTTTAGGTTGAGGTTCACTTCTTTCGCTTCGACGATGGGCAGCACGGCGACGGACGCGGTGGACGTGTGCACGCGGCCGGATTTTTCGGTCGAGGGCACGCGCTGGACGCGGTGCACGCCAGATTCGTGTTTCAGCGCGTCATAACTGCCTTCGCCCTCGACTTCAGCAACGAGCGATTTGTAGCCGTTGAGCGTCGTTTCGTTTGAATCGAGTATGCCGAACTTCCATCCGCGCTTTGCGGCATAGCGCTGGTACATGCGCGCCAGATCGCCGGCGAATATGGATGCCTCGTCGCCGCCCGCTCCGGCTCGGATTTCGAGAATGAGGGAAGAGGTGGTCATGATGGATTGAATGATAGCAAAAAAAATCAATTTGACATAATAATCATTTATATGTTAGGATTTGGGCAGTAATTTAAGAATGCGATCTTGGGAAACATGAAGGAGAAAGGCAATGATAGACAACGCTCAAGTGGTGAAAGTGCCGGACGGTTTGATTGAGGGCAGCATTGAGGGATATCGGTACTTTTTTTAACCCGAGTGGCCATCAGGGTCCTCTCGTATTCTTCGGCGACGCACTCGATGTTTTTGAGTGTTGCCTGAAGAAATCCAGCGTTTCCGAACTTGTTGACATCCTGCCGTGGGCAAGCGCTCACCCTGAACGCCTCAAGAAAATCCTCCTTGCCTTGGGAAAATTGGAAATGGTTGATCTCGGAGAAAAATTTTCCCGTGAACTTGCGGCGGAACTCTTGCAGAAAAAGAATCGGCAAATGATGGTTTGGCTCCAACTGACGGATGCCTGCAACCTGCGTTGCCCTTATTGTTACATCCACAAGAAACCGACGCATATGAACCTTGAGCTTGGGAAAGTGCTCATTGAAAAAATAGTCGGCGATTCCGCTCAGGCAGGGTTCGAAGAAGTCGTTTTCAAGCTCGCCGGCGGAGAACCAACGTTGCGATGGCCGGATGGGCGCGCGTTGGTTGATTGGGCGGAAAAAAAGTTTTCCGGTCCATCGCCGCGCGTAAAGTTTCATATCATCACCAACGCGACAATACTGCCGGAAAGCCTTGTCGATTATCTCGCTTCGAAAAAGCTGGGCATATCGGTGTCGCTTGATGGAGTCGGAAAATGGCACGATCGGCAGCGTTTTTACGCGGACGGGCGCGGCAGTTTCTCCGATGTCGAGAGGAATCTGGAAGTTTTGCTGTCGCATGGAATTCGTCCGCCCATCCTTACCGCCGTCACCAAGAGCAACCTTCACGGCATCACGGAGCTTGCCGAATATTGCTGGAAGCGTGGCCTTGGTTTCCGGTTTAGCCTCTATCGGGAGCCGGCCCATTCGATGCTTGATCTGCGAAACGAGAACGCGGAAGTCGTTTGCGAATTGCTGAAATGCTATGCTTGGATGGAGGACAACCTTCCGGACCGCGACTTCTCCGGCTGCCATCAATTTGGAGATGTCAATTTTCGGGTTCCCAAAATTCGGAATTGCGGAATTGGGACGAACGGCATTACGCTCACGTCCGATGGCCAGTTTTGCCTTTGCCAGTACGAAATGTCCGAGCCGTTGGGCGATGTGCGCAAGTCCGATTTCGTCCAGATTGCGAAAAGCCAAGAGCGATTTTCACTGTCCGAAAACAGAGTTGACCGTTACCCTGTTTGCGCGGAATGCAAGTGGCGGTTCTTGTGCGCGGGAGGATGTCCGTATTTGACCAAGCACCAATATGGGACGTTCCGCCATGCTTCGCCGTACTGCGAGGTTTACCGTGCTGTTCTCCCGGTTTTGCTCAAGCTGCACGCTTTGCAATTGGTTCGAAAATTTCAAAAGAAAGGAGGTGATGGGCATGCAGGAACTTGAAGTGTTGGGGATCCTTGCCGCTGCCGGCGGGAGCCTGAGTGCGGCAAGCCAGTGCCAGGAGTGCGGTCCTTGCACTGACTGCGACTGTTCGCAGTGTCCCGAAGACTGCCCTGACTAGTTCGGGCGGGGGTTGCGAAAGCGCCCCTGTTTTTTATACTTAAAACACCACACATGGAACTCCTATTTGTAGAAAATCTGGAAAAGGATGTTGACAACTGGCATAGCTCTATGGGTACCCAAGTTTACGGGACGGACTGGGCAAGATTCTTGCCCAAAGACATTGTGTCGGAAAAAGTGGGCAATCGGGAATACCTCAAGGAGTACCTCGAAAGGAAATATTATGCGACTGGCAAAATTGCCGCGTTCAAGGCGTGGCTGGAACGGCACGTCAACGCGGCGGAGATTCAAGAGGACTTGGAACGGCTAATGGACAAAAAATTCGGCGGCGGAACCATCACGGTTTTTATCACCGTCTTCGGGCGGGGCATGTATGACGTCCGCGGCAATTCTTTCTATATCAATTACTGCCACCGCAATCCGGAAAAATCGACATCAAGAATTTATCATGAGCTCATGCACCTCCTCTTCCACCGATATTATTGGGAGGAATGCCAAAGAGCCGGCCTTTCCGAACTGCAAATTCACGACCTCAAGGAATCCCTGACCGTTTTGTTGAACCCAATTTTAGAAAAGCGCGGGATGCCCATGGACCAGGGATACCTGAAACATCAGGAACTCCGGGCAAAGCTCAAGCAAATGTGGGAGGACGGGCAATACAACGAAAAAGGATTCGAGCCGTTTTTGAAAAAGGTTTTGAAGCAGAAGTCGGGTGCGGCATACCTTTAGTACATGCGCGCCAAATCGCCGGCGAATATGGATGCCTCGTCGCCGCCCGCGCCTGCCCGGATTTCAAGAATGAGCTTATTGGTGGCCATCGCAGTTTATGATATCGAATATTCTGCGTTTCGGCAATGAAGATACCCCGCCCTGACGGGCGGGGTTTTAAGTTTTGAGAGTGATAAAAAGCCCCTCGTGCGAGGGGCTGGATGCAGGGCAAAACGTGCGCTATGCCTCTTCATCAAAATCAAGTTTTGGAATCGCTGGCAAAGATTGGGGTTGGACATCAGCGCCCCATGCCGCGATTTTCCGCTCGACCCGGTTTTTGAACCGGTGCGCCGCCACGAGGAACAGCAGCACCGGCAGGATTGGATTCATCCTGACGCCAAGCTCGAAATTCAGGACGGCAAAGAAAACCATCTTCACCACATTCGCGGAGGCGAGCGTGAGGAATGCGCGCAAGGGCTTCAGCTTGAAGTTGAGCGCGAAATTCACGCCGACTTGGATTAGCCCCGGATAAATCCCGAAAAGCCACAGGAAGCGATAACATCTCCGATTGGGCGATTGCCGACGGAAGTCAATGCCGGCACGGGCAGGATCAGGCACGTACACGTGCCCGAGCTTCCTGCCGAACCAGCGAAGCCCCAGATAGAGGTTCGATCTCCATCGGTGTTCGATCGTTTCGGGGTTGACCGTCCGCAGCCAGCTGAAGAGCAGGAACCATCCGGATGTGTCAAAGTTGCTGCAGCCGATCGCGATGCCGAGCGCGGCCTCGAAGCCGAATCCCTGCCTCATCAAAAATCCAATGGATCCTTCGCCGTTAATGAAGCTCCCGAGCAAAGTGAAGCCATAGGTAATGCGGACGCAGAAAGCGGCGACGATCGACACGATTGCCGCGAAAAAGACAACCAACCAAAGCCGATACAAAATTTTGGGCAAGCGTTCCCTCCAAAGTGCAAAATTTAAAAGAGCCAAAAGAGCCATGGGAACTATGCCACGATTGTCCTAAAAAGTCCAAAATCTCGTTTTATGCGCGATCGCTGATAGAACGAGATTTTAATGATTTTTTAATCATTTTTTAATAATTTTATGATATAATGCTGCTATGGTTTCTTTCTCCGGCGTGACCAAAATCTACGGATCTGGCAAAAAATCACGGACGGTTGTGGACAACTTTTCGCTTTCTGTGGACGTGCCGATCTTCGGTTTTTTAGGCCAGAACGGGGCAGGGAAGACGACGGTCATGAAAATGGTAGTCGGATTGCTTGCGCCAACGAGCGGCACGATTTCGATTGACGGCGCGCCGTCGGCAAGCTCCGCCGCAAAGGAAAAAATCGGCTTTATGCCGGAGACGCCGTATTTCTATGAGCGCATGACCGGCATGGAATTTTTGAAATTCTGCAATGGGCTGTACGGCAGGACAAAAGAGGACAAACAGGCGCATTATGAAACGATTTTGAAGAAAGTCGGCATTTTCGACGCGCGTGATCAGGAGGTAAAAACATATTCGAAAGGCATGCGCCAGCGGCTTGGGTTCGCGCAAGCGCTCGTGAACGATCCCGAATACTTGTTTTTGGACGAGCCGCTCGACGGACTGGATCCGCTTGGCCGCCGCGAGATGAAAGAGGTGATGCTCGGCTTGAAGCGCGAAGGCCGGAAAATATTTTTGAACACGCATATTCTGTATGATGTCGAGGAAATCTGTGACGAAGTCGGCGTTATCCATAAAGGAAAACTGCTTTATGCCGGCAAGGTGAAGGATTTCTGCGCGGGCAAGCCGCTGGAAGAAAAATTTGTGGAAACGGTGGCGAAGGAGGAAGGCCGTCCTTCTGTCATCCCCGCGGAGGCGGGGATCCATGCTCCCCTTAATTAAATTTCAAGCGTGGATCCCGGGCTAAACCCGGGATGACAGAAAAATCGAATTTCATGAAAAATATTTTCACCATTGCCAAAACCACCTTGAAGCTCGAGATTCGCGACCGGATTTTGTACGCCATCATCGGCTTCGGGATCTTTTATGTGCTGCTCACGCTTTTCCTTTCAAACTTGGTATTGCGCGAGCTGCCGATGGTGAAGAGTTTCGGCCTCACCGGCATCTATTTCTTCAACGCCGTCGTCGCGCTCTTCCTCGGCACGACGTCGTTCTATAAAGACGTTGACCGCAAGATCGCGTATTTCATCCTCTCGAAGCCGGTTTCCCGCGCTCAATTCCTGCTTGGCAAATTCATGGGGCTTTGCATGGTGCTTCTTTTGACATCGCTTATCCTTGCCGTCGCGTATCTCGGCGTCATCGCGTGGAACGGCGGCGGTTTCGACGCGCTCGGCCTCCTTGCCATCGCCATGCAATTTTTGGAAATGGCGCTTTTCGTGGCATTCGCGATCTTCATTTCGACATTCTCAAGCTCGCTCCTCGCAATCGTCTATACGTCCGCCGTCTTTTTTCTCGGCCACATCGTGAGCTCTCTCTTGAATGACGCGAAGACAATCGGCATCGCCGGCGTGAAATTCTTTTTCGTCGAGGTATTGTATTACGTTTTCCCGAACCTTGAAAAGTTCGACATCCGCAATCTTGCCGTGCATCAGGTTGCGATGCCGCTCGACTCGTTCATACTCGCTTTGATCTATGCTGCCGTGTACGCAGCGTTGCTGTTGTCGGCGGCAATTTGGATTTTTGAGAAGAAAGAGATTTGATTTTTGTTGGGGTCTCAATGGAACCTCGACGGGCGCTCGACTGTCCCTCGACCTATTTTGAAAACTTTCGGGAAAGGCGTAGAATGTAAGTAATTCCTATGGAAAAGCGCGCCAAGAAGAACAAGAAAGTTCTTCATAAAAATTTCATAAATCCTTTATCTAAATTTCATATCGGTTTTGGTACGCTGAAGAAAACGATCATGCGGCAGCCCTATTACGAGAAACCCGGTTTTTTCCTTTACAATGATGACTCTCTTAAAATCCTTGCGGAACTGCCCGAAAATTCGATTGACATGATATTCGCGGATCCCCCTTACAACCTTTCCAACGGCGGATTTTCCGTGCATGCCGGCAGGATGGTGAGCGTCAACAAGGGAAATTGGGACAAAAGCAGGGGATTCAAGGACGATTATGATTTCCATTACAAATGGCTCGAAGCGGCGAAGCGCGTGCTGAAACCGAACGGCAGCTTGTGGGTGAGCGGAACATACCACTCCATCTACCAATGCGGCCACGCTCTGCAAGCGCTCGGTTATCATATTTTGAATGACATTGCATGGTTCAAGCCGAATGCCGCGCCGAATTTGAGTTGCCGATTCTTCACGGCGAGCCACGAAACCTCAATCTCGAC
>CAVUWW010000004.1:0-20234 GCA_963745135.1 uncultured bacterium
TTCCTTTATATAGCACGAGGATCGCTTAATGAATTAGATTATTATATTGAGCTTTCGCATGATTTAAAATACTGCTCAGAAGTAGATTATGAACTGCTTTCGGAATTAAGAAATAAAACTGGGATACTTTTGAATGGTTTCATTAAATTCAATGAAAAACGATAATTCCCATCTCCCGCCTCCCGTCTCCCCCTCCCGCATCTCCCTTCTCGGTCTCTGGCATTTGGGCGAAATCTATTCGGCGGGGCTTGCGGAACTGGGGCATTCGGTGACAGGGATTGGGGAGGAGGGAGACGTGATTAGGGAGTTGGAGAAAAACAATCCGCCGTTGCCGGAGCCGCAGCTCGCGGAACTGATTGCTAAGAACCGCGCGGCGGGACGTTTGGGCTACACGACCGATTTCGCGGCGATAAAAAATTCGAATGTGGTTTGGTTCACATTTGACACGCCGGTGAACGATGATGACGAAGTGGACCTTTCGCCGATTTGGGGAGCACTCAAAAAAGCAATGCCGTTTTTGCAGGATGGAGTGCTCGTTGTAGTTTCGAGCCAGATTCCAGTCGGCACTTCGAAGAAAATAATTAAATTGATTCGGAAAGATCGGCCGGGTCTGAAGTTCGATTACGCATACACGCCGGAGAATTTGCGCCTAGGCGAAGCGGTGCAATGTTTTATGGAACCGGGGCGTATCGTTGTCGGCGTCGAATCGGAAGAGACATTCAAGAAAATCAAAGAGATATTTTCGGGATTGAACGCTGAGATTGTCAGAATGTCGGCGGCTTCCGCGGAAATGACGAAACACGCACTGAATGCTTTCTTGGCTACATCCATCAGTTTCATCAACGACATCGCCGACGCGTGCGAAAAAAGCGGCGCGGACGTGCTGGATGTGGTGAAGGCGTTACGGTCCGACCCGCGGATCGGACAGAAAGCCGCGCTCGGCCCGGGTATGGGCTTCTCCGGGGGCACGCTGGGGCGCGACCTGAAGGCAATCATGGGATTTTCCGCGGAACAGGATTTCCGGACACCGGTTATCGAGGCCGCATATCTCAAAAACAAGGAGCGCGCGCATCTTATGATTGGAAAAGTTTTGGAAACGCTTGGAGGCGCGCAAGGCAAAACAATTGCCCTGTTTGGCCTGACTTACAAGCCCGGCACGCGGACGCTCCGGCGTTCCCGTTCGCTCGAAATAGCCGGCGAACTTTCAAAAGCCGGCGCGGCATTGCATTTGCACGATCCGGCGGTGCAGGAAGCAGAATTGCCGTCCCTCAAAAACTCCGTTTTCTTCAGTAATCCCTACGATGCTGCCGTGGGTTGCGACGCGATACTGTTCGTGACGCCGTGGCCGGAGTTCAAGGATTTGGGTCTCAAAAAATTGCTGGGCGGCATGAAAGAGAATCCCGTGCTGTTCGATACGGCGAATTTGTTTTATGATCGAAAGGAGGAGATTGAGAAATTGGGAGCGAGGTATTTCGGCATGGGACGGTGAAGATGGGAGAAGGGAGGCGGAAGAAGGGAGGCGGAAAATTCCCATCTCCCATCTCCCATCTCCCATCTCACTTCTCCCATCTCACTTCTCCCATCTCACTTCTCCCATCTCACTTCTCCCATCTCACTTCTCCCGCCTCCCTAATCTAAGATATGCAACTGCAAAACAAAACAGCATTAATCACCGGCGGCAGTCGCGGGATCGGCAAGACGGTCGCGCGGGCATTTTTGCGCGAAGGCGCGAATGTCATGCTTGCGGCGCGGTCAGGGGAAGAGCTGAAAGCGGCAAGGGAGGAGTTGGCCAGGGAGGCGGGAGCGAAAAAAGGGGAGGCGGGAGGAGGAAGAAGGGAGGGAGAAAATCGAATTGCAATTTGCGCGGCGGATGTTTCCAGTGAAGAAGACGTTGAGAAATTGGTCGGCGAAACGCTAAAGCGCTTTTCAAAAATAGACATTTTGGTGAACGGCGCCGGAATTTACGGTCCAATCGGGCCGTCGGAACGCGTTGACTTTGAAAAGTGGAAGCAGACATTCGAGATCAATGTTTTTGGGACATTCAAGATGTTTCAGGAAGTCGCGCCGCATATGATGAAGCGGAAGAAAGGGAAAATAATCAATTTTTCCGGCGGCGGCGACGGGCCGTTCCCGCGGTTCAGCGCCTACAGCGCGTCAAAGGCGTCGGTGGTGCGGCTGACGGAAACATTGGCGGCTGAAATGAAAGAATATAACATTGACATTAACGCAATCGCCCCGGGCGGCGTGAACACGACCTTTCTCGATCAGGCGCTCGCCGCGGGTGCGCAGGCGACCGGAGAAGAAAGGTATAAAGCGCTCCTCAAGCAGAAGGAAGAAGGCGGCGTCCCGCCGGAAAAAACCGCGGAGCTATGCGTTTTTTTGGCATCCGCCGCGTCCGACGGCCTCTCGGGAAAACTATTGAGCGCCGTGTGGGATGATTGGAGAAGTTGGAAACCGAGCGATATCAAAGATATTATGAAGGGCGACAGGTATAATCTGAGGAGGGTAAATGAGTAAATGATTCGGGAGGCGGGAGAAGGGAGAGGGGAGTTTTTTCATCTCCCTCCTCCCTCCTCCCTCCTCCCATGCCTCCACAATGAACATCGCCATCATCGGAGCCGGACTCATCGGCGGAAAGAGGGCCGAAGCTATTGCTTCGACCAAGAAGGGAACGTTGGTCGTGGTCGCCGACCCGGACTTCGAGCGTGCAAAAACGCTCGCGCAAAAATATGGCGCGGAAGCGGTACAAGATTGGAAAACAACGGTCGCTCGCGAGGATATCCAGGCAGTGATCGTTGCCGTACCGAACGCTTTTGCGGCTCCGATCGTCATTGCGGCATTGGAGAGCGGCAAGCAGGTGTTTTGCGAGAAACCGTTCGGCGTGAATGCGGAGGAAGCGCAGGCGATGGTCGCGGCGGCGGGACGGGCGAAGCGGATCGTGAAGGTTGGATTTAACCACCGCTTCCACGCGGCGGTCCAGAAGGCGCATGAGATTTTTATGGGCGGCGGCATCGGCAAGATACTTTTCATACGCGCCCGCTATGGCCACGGCGGCCGGAAGGGGATGGAGAAGGAATGGCGGTTCAATAAGAAGATATCGGGAGGTGGAGAGCTGTTAGATCAGGGAGTACACATAATCGATCTCGCGCGATGGTTCGCCGGCGATTTCGATGCCGCGTACGGCCTCGCGCAGACGAAATTTTGGGAAACAGAACTTGATGACAATGCATTTGTGCTGCTTCAGAACAAACAGGTCACCGTTTCGTTCCATGTGAGCACGACGCAGTGGAAGAACCTGTTTTCATTCGAGATATTCGGCGACCTTGGATTTTTGCAGATCGAAGGAAAGGGCGGCAGCTATGGACCGGAGACTCTTTCGTGGGCGAAAAAGAACGTCGGGGCGGCTCCGGATATAACCACGTTCACGTTTGACGCCGGAGACAAGAGCTGGGAATTGGAATGGGAAAATTTTTATGCCGCGGCGGCGGGCAAGAAGACGATGAACGCCGATGGCGTGGATGGCCTGCGTGCGAACCAGATCGTCGAAGCGATTTATCAGTCATCGAAGGAACATCGGGAAGCGAGGATTTAGAAGACCGCCTTCGCGGCGAAGGCGGTCTTCAATTGCGGAGGTTGACGCGGTCGGCATTTATTCATATAGTCAAATCTATGGTCGCAATTAAAAAACTTGGCGATTTGAAGATAAAAATCTTCGCGGACGGGGCTGATTTGGCGAGCATGGTCGCGCTTGCGAAAGACCCGCTCGTCAAGGGGTTTACGACGAACCCGACTTTGATGCGGAAGGCGGGCGTTACGGATTACGCGGCTTTCGCGAAAGAGGTGCTTGCCGTGATAAAGGACAAGCCGGTTTCGTTCGAGGTCTTTTCGGACGATTTTGTTGAAATGGAACGGCAGGCGCGCCTCATCGCTTCGTGGGCGTCGAACGTGTACGTGAAAATCCCGATCACGAACACGAAAGGCGAGCCGTCATACGGTCTGATCAAGCGGCTTTCGGCGGACGGGATCAAGCTGAACGTCACGGCGATTCTTCCGCTTGAGCAAGTCGAGAAGACCTTGGAGGTGTTGTCGCCGGGAATCCCTGCGATAATTTCCATCTTCGCCGGTCGCATCGCGGATGCCGGGGTCGATCCGGTGCCGATCATGCGTGCGGCGAAGACGTTGTTGCGGAGCGTCCGGTTCTCTGGCCAGCCGCATGAGATTCTGTGGGCGAGCCCGCGGGAAGCGTTGAATATCGTGCAGGCGGAAGAGTTGGGCGTAGACATAATCACTGCCACGCCCGATATCATCAAGAAGGCCGCGGCGACATTCGGCAAAGATCTCGGCGAGTTCTCGCTCGACACCGTCAAAATGTTTTACAGCGACGGCCAAGCGGCGGGCTACAAGCTCTGAAGTTTACGGTGGGTTGCGGTTTCACTGCTGCCCACTTTTTATTTTGGCCGATATGTGGTTTAATGGCGATATGTACGAAAATTACATCAAAACATACCTTGGGGAGGCGAATCAAATCATCGGTAAAATTGACCAAGGGGCGATCGCGGCGATGATTGCGGTTTTGGCGAAGGTTCGGGAGGATCACGGCCGGCTTTTCATTTTGGGCGTCGGCGGCGGCGCGGGGCACGCGAGCCATGCGGTGAACGATTTCCGGAAGCTCGCAGGCATCGAGGCGTACACGCCAGTGGACAATGTCTCCGAACTTACGGCGCGGACGAACGACGACGGCTGGCATACGATTTTCGCGAACTGGCTTTTGGGCAGCAACCTCACCGCGAAGGACGCAGTCATGGTTTTTTCCGTCGGCGGCGGCAACCTTGAGAAGAACATCAGCCCGAACATCGTGGAATCGCTGAAGCTTGCGAAATCGGTGGGTGCGAAGGTAATTGGCGTGGTCGGCCGCGATGGCGGATATACCGCGAAGGTCGCCGATGCGTGCGTCATCGTGCCGACGGTGAATCCGGAAACCGTGACGCCGCATACCGAAGCGTTCCAGGCGCTCGTCTGGCATCTCATCGTGTCGCATCCCGAATTTGCGGCGCAGAAAGGGAAGTGGGAAAGCACGAAGTGAGGAAATTTTTTCTGGAAAAATGGGTTAAAAAGAAACTGGCTTTAGGTAAAGATAATCCAGTGCCCAACAAAAAACGAAATTTGAAGCAGTCCGCTGTTTTTCTCGATCGTGACGGCACCATCATTCGGCAAGTGGAGCTTTTGCATAAACCGTCCGAGGTGAAATTGCTGCCTGGTGCGGCGCGGGCGATTCAAGCGTTCAACAAGCTTGGCTACTTGACGGTCATTGTGACGAACCAGCCGGTTATCGCGCGGGGGATCATCGGATCGAAGGAAGTGGACGAGATTCATGCGTTGCTCATCAATCGTTTAGGAAGGTGCGGCGCGAAGATCGACGCCGTTTATTTTTGCCCGCACCATCCGAAGGCGAACGTGAAAAAATATCGCATGGCGTGCAAATGCCGCAAGCCAGAGATAGGCATGATTTTACAGGCGGCGAAAAAATATAACATTGATTTAAAAAAGAGTTTCATGGTCGGCGACAGCACGCGGGATGTTTTGACCGGCAATCGTGCGAAGCTCAAAACGATTTTGGTAAAGACCGGCCATGGCGGAAAGGACGTTTGGCAATTTGAAAACAAGCCGGATTTTGTGGTGAGAAACTTGGGCGAAGCAGCGAAAATTGTCAAAGCTGAGAGACGCGGGGTATGAAGAAATGTCCGTCATCCTGAGCAGCGCGAAGGATCTCATGAGATTCTTCGGCTGATGCCTCAGAATGACAGATTATTATGAAAATCAAACAAGCAATTCTCTTGTGCGGCGGCCTTGGCACGCGGCTTCGGCCTTTCACCTATACGATGTCAAAGCAGATGATCCCGATTTTCGGGCATCCGCTCACGGAGTGGAACATCGTGCAGTTCAAGAAGCACGGCGTCACGGAATTCCTCATCAACCTCTACACGATGCCGGAGGTGATGCGCAGCTACCTCGGCGATGGGTCGAAATGGGGCGTGAAGATCACGTATAATCTCGAGAAGGAGCCGCCGGGCGTCGCGGGGAGCATCAAGCAGTTCGAGCCGCACATAGAGGACGAGTTTTTTGTAATCTACGGCGACATGTTGAGCTTGGTGGATTATTCGAGGATGGAAGCAGTATGGAGGGAGAAGGGAGAAGTCAATCCTGAACGCAGGCCAATCGGGATGCAGAGGGTTCAGAAGGTTGAGGATTATAAAGACGCCGATGTCGTGGAGTTGGATGCCAATGGAAAATTCGCGGTAATCCATCCGAAGCCGCACATGGGCACGTATCCGAACGCCTACCGCATGCGCGGCGTGTTCATCATGAACAAGAAAATACTTCCGTACATTCCCACAGACCGCTATTACGAAATCGGAAGGGACCTATTGCCGGACCTCATCAGGCGCGGCGAGTCGTTCTACGCTTACGAGTGCGATGACTATTCGAAGGGCATCGACACGCGTGAGAAGTGGGAAGAGGTGGAGGGAAATTTGAAAGAGAAAAACATCAGCTTCGAAAATTTCGTGCGCGAGTCATAAGGCGCGCGGTTCAGGCAGATTTCTTGGACGCCGGATGTCGCGGCGACATCCGGCGTCGTTAAACTTCTCCCTTTTAGTCAACTGCTGGCAGTATATTATATTTTTTTGGATATTTTGTCAATCTCGACGAGAAAGCTCTTTGATAGTAAAGTACCGATATTATGGAAGGCCGGATACATAAAGCAGTTATCCTCGCTGGCGGCAAGGGAAACCGTTTGCATCCGCTCACGCTCGAGATCCCGAAGCCGCTCATACCGATCCGAAAGCGGCCGCTCATCAACTATAACCTGGGACTTTTCGCGAAGTACGGTGTGAACGACATGGTTGTCATCATCAGGCCGGAAGACCGGAGGGACTACGAGCGGTGGGCGCGGGAATACGGCGGCGAATTTTTAGATGCCGGCATGAGCATCCAATTCATTGAAGAAGCAGAACCGATGGGCACGTTCGGATATTTTTACCATCACCTGCGCGATTGGGTGGGGGACGAAGATGTGTTCGTCAGCAACGGTGACGAAATCAAGACCATCGACCTCGGCGCGATGGTTGAATTTCACAGCTCAATGGAAATGCCCGCGACTATCGCGCTCGTCGTTGAAAAAGAGAGAAGAGATTGCGGTTTTGTCCTGGTGCGCGAAAACAAAATACAGCAATTTCTCGAAAGGCAGGAGCACGCGCCGTCGAACCTCATGTCCGCTGGATTGTACATTTTCTCTCCTGGCATATTCGAGTTGGCCGCTGCGGGCGTTCCTCAAGGCAAAAAATTCCTGATGTTTGAGACGGATTTATTCCCCGTCCTCGCGCAAAGACGGCAACTCGCCGGTTACATTTCAGAAAACGGGAAGGTTTTCGACTGCGGCACGTTCGAAAGATGGGAGAGGGCGATCAGGGAGGCGTAGGGGTTGGATAATGTCAAATGTCAAATGACAAATCAATGGCAAAGTCCAAAGGTCAAATGATTCACTTTGACATTTGGTCATTTGAATTTGACTTGACATTTGTAATTTGACATTCAAAATCCAAATCCCAAGTCAAGCCCGGGATGACAGAAAAACAGAATCAGATCTGCGCTGGCATTACTATTTCTTTGATTTCCTTTATCAGCGGTTCCCTGAGCAGGTACAGCATGGCAAAATACAGCGCGCCGGAGAGGATAATATTGACGGCAACGTTGATGCCCGATGCGTAGAGCAGGCACGTCGCCGCAGCCATGACGATTCCCGCAGGGATTATTTTCTTGAGATGCGGCAGGATTTCGAAATAATTTATTTTTTTCATGGCATGCCAAAGGTAGGAGTTGCTTGCAATTTGGGCGATGAGCGTCGCGACGGCGGAGCCTGCGATGCCGAAAAGGGGGATGAAAAGAATATCGAACGCGACATTTGCTACGCCCCCGATGGCGGACGCGACGATCAGGCTCTTTTGGCGGTTATAGGCAAAAATCGCGCTGCTTAAGATTGTTGCCGCAAAATCAAAGAGCAGCGCGAGCATCAGGATGCTGAAGGAGAGGCCGCCGGCGCGGAAGGGAGCGCCGAAGATGAGGCTCATGAGCGGCGTGCCGAGGATCGCTCCGCCCAGGGCAATGGGAACCGAGGCGAGGAAGGCCAAACTGACCGTCCTTTCGAGGGTGGTGCGGAACTTCGCGTTGTCGCGGTTCGCAAGGCGGGAGAGGAGCGGCAGGGAGCTGTATTGGATGATCATGGGGATAAGGTAGAGCGTTTGGATGATCCGGATTGTGGCAGAATAGAAACCCACGTCCGCGGCAGTCCGCATCCAGCTGATGATGAGGATGTCGGTGTTGGTGAGCAAAAAACCGAACATCCCCATGATTGCAAACGGCCATGCCGCTTGCAGGATGGGAACGATGAGGCGCGAGGAAAAATGCGAAATGATTTTTTTGAAATAATCGCGGATGACGACCATTGCCACGATCGCACCGAGGGCCGTGCCTGCGACGTATGCCCAGCCGAATGACGCCGGGTTCACCGCCATTTTGAGGAAAATAAAGCCGAACACGACGATGGCGGCGTTCGTGAGGAGGAATATGCCGGTTTCCCATTCCATTTTTTCCCGTGCCCGGATGAGCGATGAGAAAAATTCGCGCATGGTGTCAAAACCGAAGATGAACGCCACGATAGGCAGGAGCACTTTCGCTCCGGGGAGCGTGGAGAAGGAAGGTGCTATGAAGATAATGATGAGGATTCCGAGCGTGACAAGGGCTATTTTCATCACGAACGTCGTCGAGAAGACTGAAAACCGCTCTTCGTCGGACGCTTTGGACGCGTCCCGCATGAGGATGCCGTTGATGCCGGGGTCTATGAGCAAGAGTGAGGAATCCTGCCAGCGTGACGGCGTAGCAAAAAACGCCCCAGCCTGTGGCGCCGAGGACGCGCGCGGCGTAGATGACGATGACGGCTTTCAAAAGCCGGCCTCCGAAATTAGTTACGGTGAGCCAGACCGTATTTTTTGCGACGGTCTGCTTGGCGGTGGTGTTGCGGAAGAGGAAGTTTTTGATTTTCTGGAACATTGTTTTATCGGTGGCGACAATTTCCGTCATCCCGAGCTTGCCGCCGCCCTTCGGCGAGCCTCGCGCTAGCGGGAGGGGATCCCTTTAGAAAGGATTCTTCGCTTTTGTTCAGAATGACGAGCGCACGGTTTTGCTCACTCCTTTCCCAAATGATACCTGCGGCTTCCAGCCGAGTATCCTTTTCGCCCTTGCATAGCTCATTCTTATTTTTTTCACTTCGCCTTTCCGCGGCGGCGTGTGGCGCGCTTTTTTCTTGAAATCGAATTCTCGCGCAAGGGTTTTGAAGATGTCATCGTCCGAGATTTCACGATTGCAGGAGATGTTAATTGTTTCGTTTTTCGCTTTTGCGAGGCCGAGTAGGTTCGCCCGCGCCACATCCCCGACGTACACGTAATCGCGTGTTTTCTTCCCGTCGCCGAAGATGACGGGGATTTTGCCGCGGCGCATTTCATTGATGAAGATCGGGAAGATGCCGGCGCCGCCCTGCGCGTGCTGGCGCGGGCCATACACGTTCGCGTAGCGGAAGATGAGATAGGGAATGCCCGCCGCGCCGCAGAAATATTTGATCATTTCCTCGTCCATCAATTTCGTGACGGCGTACGGCGAAAGCGGATTTGCCGGCGTTGCCTCGTCGGCAGGCAGTTTCTTCGGGTTGCCGTAGATCGCGCCGCCAGTGGAGGAGAAGAGGAATTTCTTTTTATGAAGGTTCCCTTCGCGGCGAAGGGAACCTTCAAATGCCAAAAGCACGTTCAGCGTCCCGCCGGCATTGATGTCGAAGGTTTCTCGCGGTTTTTTTACGGAATCCGTCACGCTGACGAACGCGGCGTGGTGGTTCGCTGCATCCGGCTTTTCGCGCTTGAAAATTTTCATGAGTGCGGGCAAGTCACGGATGTCCGCTTTGTAAAATTTTGCGTGTGGATTCAGGTTGCGCCGCGAGCCAGAAGAAAGATTGTCAATGATGACAACGCGGTGGCCGGCCTTGATATAGGCATCCGCGACATGGCTGCCAATGAATCCCGCTCCGCCGGTGATTAAGATTTTCATGGCGTAAGGTTATCAGGTTATCAAGTTGTCAGGTCTACCTTCAACTTTATAACCTGATAACTTGATAACCCTATAACTTTAACCTACTTCGGATTCACGAACACTGACTTCACTGTCCGCAGGACGATTGCGAGATCGAGGATCAGCGACCGGTTCTTCAGATAATATATATCGTACTGCAATTTCTCGCGCACGTCATCGAGGCCGAGGTCGGCGCGATGGTTGATCTGCGCCCAGCCGGTGACGCCCGGCGTGACGAGTAGGCGCACTTCGTAAAAGGGAACCTGCCGCTTCAGTGTTTTCACGAACTCCGGCCGCTCGGGGCGCGGGCCGACGAAGGAGAGTTCGCCGCGGAGGATGTTCAGGAGCTGCGGCAGTTCGTCGAGGTGCGTCGCCCGGAGGAATTTGCCGAACGAGGTCACGCGCGGGTCGCTCGCGCCCGCCGCCCACTGCGCGCCGTTTTTTTCGGCATTGTTCCGCATCGTGCGGAATTTATAGAGCGTGAATTCCTTGCCGTGCCTTCCGACGCGCACTTGGCGATAAATTGCCGGTCCCGGCGATGTGATTCTCACAATGAGCGCGATCAAAAGTTCGAACGGCAAAAGCACGATTCCCAAAACGAGCGCCTCCAAAAATTCCGCCGCGCGCTTCAAAGGGTCGTAGAACCGCGCCGTGCCTTCGATGTTCTCCAGAAACCACGCCTCTTCGAGGTCGGCGAGAGGCACTTTCCGCATGATGGTCTCGTAAAACGCGGCGAGGTCGGTAATCGAGATGCCTTTCCCGAAAAGCTTATAGAGCGCCGCGGCGAACCGGTCCTCATGCTTCAGATGGTTCGGGACGACTACCATATTCACGCCGTTCGCCGCGACCGCCGTTTCGAGCGTTTCCGGCGAGCCGTAGGCGTTGTCTTCCGCCATGCGCGCTTTGACCTCGTATCCCAGCTGGGTATTTTCCTTCACGGCCTTCTCGATCTCCTCCGCCACGCCGTCGCCGATCAAGAGCACCTTGTTCGGCGCTTCGCCGCCGGACGCCGTCAGATTAAAGAGCCGCCGCCACGCGATTTCCAAAACGGCAAAGATGAAGAAGAAGATGAAGAGGTTCGTCTTCGGCGCGATGCCGAAGGCCGGCACGAGATAGAAGAGGAGCACGGCGACGAGCGCGGCGACGGCGATGGACACGCCGAGGATTTTCAGGAATTCGATGTTGTTCCGCAGCCGCCGCAAATCATAGAGTCCCGCGATGTAAAAAATGGCGAGCCAGGGGATGAAGACGACCGTGAACGGCATAAGATGCACATTCACGAATTGACCATAAAACCAGCCGCTGTAGCGGATCGAGGAGGGCGACGAGGAGGGCGACATAAAGCACGGCGATGTCGCCGAGGAGGAGAAAAAAAGTTTTGAGTTTATTGGACATGGTTCATGCAGTCTCATCATCTGTCATTCTGAGGCCGCAGCCGAAGAATCTCATGGGATCCTTCGTTGCCGCTCCCGCCGTCGCCGGGGCTGTGGCGGGCAGGCAGGATGACGGAAGCTAATGAGTAAATGCCAGTTGAATGAGTTTATAAACACCATATCCTACCGCCCCAAGAAATGCCAGAAAAGCAATAATTGCCCAAATCGCGATGCTCCACTCCTTCGCGCGGTTCTCCGGCTTGTAATACGGATCGTTCTTATTCGCGAGCCGGATGTCGGTCGAGGTCTTTGTGTACGGCCGTTTGAAGAATGTCATCCAGAAATAATTGATGCCGTACCGCCATCCCATCGTCCATGCGCCCTCCTTCGCAAGCCGCCGCCCCGAGGAATACATCGGCAGATGGAAGGTGAATTTTACCTTGCCGACCTTATAGAGCCGCCGCGCCATGTCGGTGTCTTCGCCGTAGAATTCGATGCCCGTGTCGTAGCCGCCGATTTTTTCGAGCGCGCTGCGGCGCACGACGAAGTTCCCGCCCTGCAGCATCGAGCCGGCGTGGAGCACAAACCGGTTCAGGAGATAAAAGCAGAAAGCGAGGCGGTAGAACCAGCGCACCGACCGGTTCACTTTTGCCGGCAGGTCGTAATAGATGAACGGCCCCGAGAGCGCCGCCAATCTTTCGTCGCGCGAGAATTCCTCGCACACCTTTTTGATCCATCCCGGCGTGAGGCGCGAATCCGAGTCCACGTTCGCGATGAGGTCGCCGGTCGAAACCAAGAATCCCGCCCGCCGCGCTTTCACGATTCCTTTTTCCGGCTCGCGGACAAGTTTCACGCCGGGAAATTTCTGCACGGCAGCCGCCGTGCTGTCGGTCGAGGCGTTGTCAACGACGATAATCTCAACTTCACAAGAAGCATCGGTCTTCTGTTCTAAAATCGATTTCAAACAGTCCCCAATGTAGTTTTCCTCGTTGTGCGCGGGGATGACGAAAGACAGCTTCATCCCGTTCATTTTAGCATTAGCCATAGGGACTTGACAATTAAAAACCGTCGTATATACTTCAGATATCATGAAAATCATCTTGAGCATCAAGGCGGACAAGGAGGTCAAGGAAAAGGCGCAGAAAGTCGCAGCAGAGCTAGGGCTTCCATTGAGCACCATCGTGAACGCCTATCTCAAGCAGTTCATCCGGACAAAAGAGGCCCATTTCTCGGTGATGCCCCGCATGACGCCGGAGCTTGAAAGGATGTTGGGACCCATTGAGAAGGACATAAAAAAAGGAAGGAATCTTTCTTCCGTCCTTAAAACTCCCGATGACATTTCCCGCTATTTTGCGTCACTATGATAAAGATAATTCCCCACCGGAAATTTGAAAAAGATTATCAAAAACTCCGCACCGCCGAAAAACGCAGGGTTCAAGAGCGAATTATGCTTTTTGCCAAGGATCCGTTCGACCCCATCCTCAATAATCACGGTTTGAAGGGAAAGTATGAAGGATATCGCAGCATTAATGTGGGCGGCAATTTGAGGGCGCTCTACAAACTGGCGGGAGAGGAGACCGTGATATTTGTGGCAATTGATACGCACAGCAAGCTGTATTCACTGTAAATTTTCCATCAGCGCCACCTCCAAGGGCACCATCGCGAACGGGGAATAGCGCATCTCGCTATACGCCACGATGAGTGACTTGATGAGCTTTACGAGTGCCGCCGCATCGGCTGCTGCGCCGAGTTTTTTGGCCGTTGTGATTTCGTCTTTCGTCAATTCCTTTTCGAACGTTTTTTCGAGCACCGGATTTATTTTCATAGACAGCACCTTGCGCAAGTAGTGGATGAGGTCTTTTGCGAACTGCACGGGGTTGCCACCCTCTTCGCCGAACGCCGCGAGCGATGCGAGTGCCGCTTTCAAATCGCGCGCGATTACGAGCGCGGCGAAATCGGAAATTTTCTTGAGGCCGGTGCGGCCGGTGATGCGCTCGACGTCATCCAAGGAGATTTTCTTCGCGGTGGAATTCGCCATCGATGAAATCTGGTCGAGCAGCGATTCGCCGTCGCGGAAGCTGCCCTCGGCGGCGGCGGCCACTAATTCGAGCGCGTCTTCATCAATTTGGATTTTTTCCGCTTTGGCTTCCATGGCGAGCTTTCCCATAATCACCGCTTTCGATAATTTTTTGAATACGAACCGCTGCGCGCGCGAGGTGATCGTCGGCGGCAATTTTTCGTATTCGGTCGTCGCGAGCACGATGACGGCATGTTTCGGCGGTTCCTCGAGCGTCTTCAGAAGCGCGTTGAACGCGGCGCCGGTCAGCTGGTGTGCTTCGTCGATGATGTAAATTTTTGACCCGCCGCCGATAGGGGAGGTTTGGATGTTTTCCTTGAGGTTGCGGATCTCGTCAATGCCGCGGTTCGAGGCGGCGTCAATCTCGATGACGTCGAAGGAATTCTGCGCGTCAATTTCGCGGCAGGCGAGGCATTCGTTGCAGGGCTCGCCCTGTTTCGCGAACGCCGGTCCTCGCGCCGCTTTTCGCAGTTCAGTAGTTTTGCCAAGAGCCGGGCGGTCGAGGTCTTTCCTGTCCCGCGCGGGCCGTAAAAAATATACGCCTGTCCCAAGCGCCCCGATTTCGCCGCGTTCTTCAAGATTTCCGTGTTCGTCTCCTGCCCGAGGATTTCATCCAGCTTTTTCGGCCGGTATTTGCGGTAGAGGGCTTGTGCCATGATTAAAAGTATAGAGCATACGAAGGCGGTCTTCAAATCTTCAAAGAAGACCGCCTTCGTATGCTTCTCTGACCCCAATCCGGCTTGCGCGTCGTATTAGCTCTTTGGTATAATAATCACATGATCGGATATATCATTCTCGCAATCGTCGTCATCTTAATCATCTGGCTGTCGCCATTTTCAACGGCTTGGTTCGTTTGCGCAACCGCGCGCAGGAGGCATATTCGGACATTGACGTGCAGCTCAAGCGCCGGGACGACCTCATTCCGAACCTCGTTCGACGGTTCAGGGCTATGCGACGCACGAGAAGACGGTCTTTGAGGACGTGACAAAAGCGCGCTCGCAGGCGATGCAGGCGACGGGCACGGCCAAGGCCGGCGCCGAAAATCAGTTGTCGCAGACGCTCAAATCGCTCTTTGCCGTCGCGGAGAACTATCCCAGCTGAAGGCGAACGAGAATTTTTTGAAGTTGCAGGATGAGCTTACCGATACGGAAGACAAGATCCAGGCCGCGCGCCGGTTCTGCAACGGCATGGTCCGCGACCTCAACATGAAGGTTCAGGTGTTCCCGACGAACATCTTCGCCGGCATGCTCGGCTTCACAAAAATAAGGATTTCTTCGGCGACTTGTCTGACGTGGAACGCCAGCCGGTTCAGGTCAAATTTTAAATGATGAAGTGTGGGAGGTGGCATCTAGCTCCTCCCCCTCTCCGAGGGGGAGTTAGAGGGGGTTATATATATTCTAGAATTCGTTTTCACCGCTATTAGCTCCCCCTCGGAGAGGGGAGGGAACCGCCCTAGCATTCGATTTATTTTTTATGGCGAACTTATATAACTATCAATCCTCAAACATCCGCCGCACGTGGCTGATGTTTTTCGTTTTCTTTGTTGTCGTGGTGGCGATTGGCATATGTCTTCACGGAGGCTTATGGTGATCCTAGTTTCGTCATTTTCGCGGTCATATTCAGCGTCGCATACTCGCTCATCAGCTATTATTCGTCGGCCAAGATCGCGCTTTCGATGGCGAAGGCGCAGGAGATCCAAAAGAGCGACAATCCGATGTTGTGGAACATCGTCGAAAATCTGGCGATCACTGCCGGCCTTCCGATGCCGAAGCTGTACATAACGCCGGAGCTGCAGATCAACGCGTTCGCGACGGGCCGCGACCCGAAGCATGCCGCCGTCGCCGTGACGCAGGGCGCGCTCCAGCGGCTCAACAAGACGAATTGCAGGGCGTTCTGGCGCATGAGCTGTCGCACGTGGGGAACCGGCGACATTCTGGTTTCGACGGTCGCGGCGATTCTTGCGGGCATCATCGCGTTCGCGGCGGACATCTTTTTGCGGTCGCTCTTGTTCGGCGGCATGGGCGGCCGGCGCGGCAGGAACAGCGAGGCAAAAGAAATTTTTTTCATTTTTGCCATCGTGCTTTCCATTCTCGCGCCGATCGGCACGATGCTTATTCAGCTTGCCATTTCGCGCCGCCGCGAGGCGCTCGCCGACGCGTCCGGCGTATTGCTCACGCGGTATCCGGAGGGTCTGATTCGGCGCTCGAAAAGATCGAGCGGGACAACACGCCGATGCGCACGGCCAAGGATTCCACGGCGCACATGTGGCTCGACAATCCGTTCAAGGGTCCGGCACATCCTGGTGGCATAAATTGTTTATGACGCATCCGCCGATGCCTGCTTGCCCTTGAATGGATTGTGGATCCACATATGCGCGGTGGAATCCTTCGCCGATGCCATCGGGACATTGTCCTGCTCGATTTTTTCGAGCGCCGAGATCAGGCCTTCGGGGTAACGCGTGAGGAGCGCGCCCGACGCGTCGGCCAGCGCCTCGCGCCGCCGCGAGATTGCGAGCTGGATGAGCATCGTGCCGATGGGTGCGAGGATCGAAAGCACGATTGCGAAAATGAAAAATATTTCTCCGGCTTCGCTGTTCCTGCCGCGACCGCCGCCCATGCCGCCGAAGAAAAGCGAGCGCAAAAAGATGTCGGCGATGAGCGCGATGATGCCCGCCAAAATCGCGGCAACGGTCGAACCGAATGTCGCGGTTGCCGACATGCGAAAGCTCGTGCGCCAAAACACCTTCGAGCTCGGTCTTGTTCAGGCGCTGCAACGCGCCCTGCGTTACGGCGACGGCGGCGTGCTGCGGGTCGCGGCCGGTCGCAAACGCGTTGATTGCTTCTCGGGTTATGTAAAGCTTCGGCATCGGCAGGCCGGCGGCGATGGTCAGGTTCTCAACGATATTCCACAGCATCGGATTGTCGCTCTTTTGGATTTCCTGCGCCTTTGCCATTTTGAGGGCAATTGCTGCAGAAGAATAATAGCTGATGAACGAATAGATGACACTGAAAAGAACCGCAAAGATGATGAAACTTGGGTCGCCATACGCCTGCGAAAAAACCCATCCAATCCCGGCTACAACGACAAAAAAAACAGCGAACATGAGCCATGTGCGGTGGATGTTTTGGGATTGATACTGGTAGAGGTTTGCCATGCGAATCGATATAATGCGAATTTGCGAATGTATGCGAATAATGCGGTGCGAATTCTACGAATCATTCGTTCATTCGCACCTCGGCATTTGCGGCATTCGCACGCCATTCGCGGATTCGCATTACGCTAAAACCTCACCTGCACCGGCTGTTTCTCCGCATCCGAAAGATCGCCGAAAAAGTCCATTTTTGCGAACCCGAATGAGTTCGCGATTAGGTTCGACGGGAACGCCTGGATGCGCGTGTTCAGGTCTCGCACCATGCCGTTGTAAAAGCGGCGCGCGGCCTGAATCTTGTCTTCGGTATCAGTCAACTCGCTCTGGAGCGACAAAAAATTCTCATTCGCCTTCAGCTGCGGATAATTTTCCGCGACCGCGAAGAGCGACTTCAGCGTTTGCGAGAGCTGGTTTTCGGCGGCGGCTTTATCCGCACCCGTCGCGCTCATCGCCTGTGAGCGCGCCTTGGTCACGTCCTCGAAGACCGTCTTCTCGTGCGCCGCGTAACCCTTCACCGATTCAACCAAATTCGGAATCAGGTCGTACCGGCGCTTGAGCTGCACGTCAATGTCCGAATATGCCTCCTGCGCGCGGTTGCGCAACCGAACCAAGCCATTGAAAATGGCGACAAGCCAGATGATTAAAATGACGACGATTGCGAGAATGATGTATCCGATCATGTGATTATTATACCAAAGAGCAATACGACGCGCAAGGCGAATTGGGGTCAGAGAAGCATACGAAGGCGGTCTTCTTTGAAGATTTGAAGACCGCCTTCGTATGCTCTATACTTTTAATCATGGCACAAGCCCTCTACCGCAAATACCGGCCGAAAAAGCTGGATGAAATCCTCGGGCAGGAGACGAACACGGAGATCTTGAAGAACGCGGCGAAATCGGGGCGCTTGGGACAGGCGTATATTTTTTACGGCCCGCGCGGGACAGGAAAGACCTCGACCGCCCGGCTCTTGGCAAAACTACTGAACTGCGAAAAGCGGCGCGAGGACCCGGCGTTCGCGAAACAGGGCGAGTCCTGCAACGAATGCCTCGCCTGCCGCGAAATTGACGCGCAGAATTCCTTCGACGTCATCGAGATTGACGCCGCCTCGAACCGCGGCATTGACAAGATCCGCAACCTCAAGGAAAACATCCAAACCTCCCCTATCGGCGGCGGGTCAAAAATTTACATCATTGACGAAGCACACCAATTGACCGGCGCCGCCTTCAACGCGCTTTTAAAAACGCTCGAGGAACCGCCGAAGCACGCCGTCATCGTCCTTGCGACTACCGAGTATGAAAAATTGCCGGCGACGATCACCTCGCGCGCCCAGCGGTTCGTGTTCAAAAAATTATCGAAGACCATAATAATGGAGAAATTGGCGGCCGAAGCGAAGGCGGAAAAAATCCAGATTGACGAAGCGGCGCTCGAACTCGTGGCGGCGGCGGCGGAAGGCAGCGTGCGCGACGCCGAATCGCTCCTTGACCAGATTGCGTCGTTCCAAAAGAAAATCACGCTCGCGGACGTCGAGCGCATCACTGGCCGCACCGGCTTGAAAAAAATCTCGGATTTCGCGGCGCTCGTGATAGAAAAAGATTTGAAGGCGGCGCTCGCCTCGCTCGCCGCGTTCGGCGACGAAGGCGGCAACCCGGTGCAGTTCGCGAAAGACCTCATCCATTATCTGCGGAAAGTGCTGTCGCTGAAAATAAATCCCGTGCTTGAAAAAACATTCGAGAAAGAACTGACGAAGGACGGAATCGCGACGGTAAAAAAGCTCGGCGCCGAAGCCGATGCCGCGACGCTCGTGCAGCTTATAAAATCCCTCATTCGGGCGTACAGCGAGATGCGCTATTCGCCGTTCGCGATGGTGCCCTTGGAGGTGGCGCTGATGGAAAATTTACAGTGAATACAGCTTGCTGTGCGTATCAATTGCCACAAATATCACGGTCTCCTCTCCCGCCAGTTTGTAGAGCGCCCTCAAATTGCCGCCCACATTAATGCTGCGATATCCTTCATACTTTCCCTTCAAACCGTGATTATTGAGGATGGGGTCGAACGGATCCTTGGCAAAAAGCATAATTCGCTCTTGAACCCTGCGTTTTTCGGCGGTGCGGAGTTTTTGATAATCTTTTTCAAATTTCCGGTGGGGAATTATCTTTATCATAGTAACGCAAAATAGCGGGAAATGTCTTCGGGAGTTTTAAGGACGGAAGAAAGATTCCTTCCTTTTTTTATGTCCTTCTCAATGGGTCCCAACATCCTTTCAAGCTCCGGCGTCATGCGGGGCATCACCGAGAAATGGGCCTCTTTTGTCCGGATGAACTGCTTGAGATAGGCGTTCACGATGGTGCTCAATGGAAGCCCTAGCTCTGCTGCGACTTTCTGCGCCTTTTCCTTGACCTCCTTGTCCGCCTTGATGCTCAAGATGATTTTCATGATATCTGAAGTATATACGACGGTTTTTAATTGTCAAGTCCCTATGGCTAATGCTAAAATGAACGGGATGAAGCTGTCTTTCGTCATCCCCGCGCACAACGAGGAAAACTACATTGGGGACTGTTTGAAATCGATTTTAGAACAGAAGACCGATGCTTCTTGTGAAGTTGAGATTATCGTCGTTGACAACGCCTCGACCGACAGCACGGCGGCTGCCGTGCAGAAATTTCCCGGCGTGAAACTTGTCCGCGAGCCGGAAAAAGGAATCGTGAAAGCGCGGCGGGCGGGATTCTTGGTTTCGACCGGCGACCTCATCGCGAACGTGGACTCGGATTCGCGCCTCACGCCGGGATGGATCAAAAAGGTGTGCGAGGAATTCTCGCGCGACGAAAGATTGGCGGCGCTCTCGGGGCCGTTCATCTATTACGACCTGCCGGCAAAAGTGAACCGGTCGGTGCGCTGGTTCTACCGCCTCGCTTTCTGCTTTTATCTCCTGAACCGGTTTGTGCTCCACGCCGGCTCGATGCTGCAGGGCGGGAACTTCGTCGTGCGCCGCAGCGCGCTCGAAAAAATCGGCGGCTACGACACGGGCATCGAATTCTACGGCGAAGACACCGACATGGCGCGGCGGCTCTATAAGGTCGGCAAGGTAAAATTCACCTTCCATCTGCCGATGTATTCCTCGGGGCGGCGGCTTGCGAAGGAGGGCGCATGGACGATGGGATGGCGGTACGGCATCAATTATTTCTGGATGACATTCTTCAAACGGCCGTACACAAAGACCTCGACCGACATCCGGCTCGCGAATAAGAACGATCCGTATTACAAGCCGGAGAACCGCGCGAAGGAGTGGAGCATCGCGATTTGGGCAATTATTGCTTTTCTGGCATTTCTTGGGGCGGTAGGATATGGTGTTTATAAACTCATTCAACTGGCATTTACTCATTAGTTTTCGTCATCCTGCCTGCCCGCCACAGCCCCGGCGACGGCGGGAGCGGCAACGAAGGATCCCATGAGATTCTTCAACAATGTT
>CAVUWW010000005.1:0-4203 GCA_963745135.1 uncultured bacterium
GGTCCTGCACGATGAGGAAGTAATCGGCGAACCCGGTCTTCTCAATGACGCCGAGCTCATATGCGAGCCGATCATTCAACTCCTGGGTCTGTTTCCCGGGCGGGAACTTTTTCGGCAGCCGTTCCATGACGAGTTCGCGCATATAAGCGTTGGCGGTCTTGCCGTCTGGTTTGGGAAATTCAGGCAGGAGGAATTTGCCCGTGCCGTAAGGCGGAATAAGCTCGAAGCTCGACGTTGCAGCGCGCGGCGATTTCCGCGGTGCGTTTGATTGCTTCAATGCCGCCCGGGACTGCGGCGAACTTTTCCGCCATCGCTTCCGGCGAGAGGACCGAGAAATCATCCTCCTTCATCGTCATCCGGTCGTCGTCCGAAAGTTGGTTGCCGGTCTGCACGGCAAGCAATACGTCGTGATACGCGGCATCCTCCGAACGGAGATAGTGGCTGTCCTGCGTCGCTACGAGCGGGATGTGGGTTTCTTCGGAAAGCTTGATGAGGAGCGGTTCCAGTTTTTCCGAGATGGGAATGTGCGGGTGTTTTTGGATTTCCAGGAAATAATTTCCCGTGCCGAACAGTTCTTGATAATCGAGTGCGCATTTTTTCGCCTCGTCGAACTTTCCTGCTAAAAGCGCCTGTGCGATTTCGCCGCCGAGGCATGCCGAAAGGCGCGATCAGGCCCTCATGATATTTGCGCAGCAGGTCGCGGTCCACGCGCGGCTTGTAGTAAAATCCTTCGAGGTGCGCATACGATACGAGCTTGATGAGATTTTTCCAACCGGTGGCATTTTCGCAAAGCAAAACGAGATGGTTATATTTTTCATTCGAATCTTTCGAAAACCGGTCGCGCGGCGCCACGTATGTTTCAACGCCCAAGATCGGCTTCACGCCCGCCTTCTTTGCCGCCTTGTAAAATTCCACCGCGCCGTAGAGCACGCCATGGTCCGTGAGCGCGATAGAGTCCATGCCGAGTTCTTTCACGCGGGCGACAAGGTTGGGGATCTTTGAAAGCCCGTCGAGCAGCGAATAGTGGGAATGGACGTGGAGATGTACGAATTTGGGCATGATTCTTCGTGTCATCCCCGCGAAGCCTGTCCCGTACCGCGATACGGGAGCGGGGATCCACGCTTCCAATCTTATCCGAAAAAACAGCAAAGATAAAGTTGAATTTTAACCGAATTTCTTATACATTTAGAGCGACCGCCACCCTAGCTCAACGGCAGAGCAATGCTTTTGTAAAGCAAAGGTTCCGGGTTCAAATCCCGGGGGTGGCTCATTTGAAGAATTCTTAAAAGTAAGCTACTCTATTCCTGTTGCCCACGTAGCTCAGCTGGTAGAGCAACTCCATGGTGGATCGAGAGGTTTTGCCCGTGTCGGCGGAAACGCCGGCATGAATCCCGAATTACGGTCAAAGACCAGAAATGGTTGAGACCGTCCCGCCCTCGCGCAAAGCTGTGGCGGGCGAACGACTGACAAGGGGAGCTAAATCCAAATTGGGACATGCTCAAGATACAGTCTAATCCTCATATAAGTTTGGCGCGCAGCCGTACCACGAAATTGAGGTAATAATGAAGGAGTAGGTCAGCAGTTCAAATCTGCTCGTGGGCTCAGATAGGAAACAGTGGGGTTACGGTTGATTTCTTGGAAACTCCGTGCTACGATTGTCAGCATGGCTAAGGTCAAGCGTTCCGACAACCTGATTACGCTCCGATGCTCCGTCTGCAAGCGGCGGAATTATTATTCGCACAAGAATAAGAAGACCGTCGAGCGGAAGGTCGAGTTGAAGAAGTTCTGCAAATGGTGCCGGAAGCAGACCGTCCACAAAGAAGGCAGGATTACTGGCAAATAAAAAACGCCTGCCTCGGTAGGCGTTTTTTATTAGGCGTATTACAATAAAGGAAAAGGGGGCTTGGTTAAACGGTATAATTTCGGTCTCCAAAACCGAAGTCGAAGGTCCGACTCCTTCAGCCCCCGCAGACAACATTTTTTATCGTGGAGCGCCTCGCTTCAGGCGGTAGTGCGACCGAGACGTATTTTCTCTTAAAGAGGTTCAGTGTGGCAAATAAAAAATGATATAATCCTTGAAAGGCCGACGGGCTTAATGAACCTCATTCTAAAAATATGGTAAAAGGAAATTTTCTCGGTGCGGCGATTGTTGCAATAATCTACACGATCTATGTTTTAATAAATCCCCTTGCGACGCGCTCACAAGAAGCATTATTATTGGTGATTCTTAATGCTTTGACTATCGTGCTTATGTATTTTGCGTTCAAAGACACAAAGTTGAAATAAGAATTTGCCGCCAAAGGGAAATAGTATAATCCTTCAAGGCCGATGTATTGAATTAACCTAATTATAAAACTATGGTAAAAGGAAACTTTATTGGTGCGGCGATTATTGCAATAATCTACACGGTTTATTTCTTAATGAATCCCGGTGCGGCGAAATCAAAAACAGCATTCGCTGTAATATTGGTGATTCTTAATGCTTTAACTATCGTGTTGTTGTCTTTTGCATTCAAATAGAAAAAGCGGTGCGGTTTATGAAATCAAGATTTTGCAATGCTATTTCGGGATAGGGCGCTAGGACGGCCGAACTAGTTCGAGTCGCAGTGCTCCCGCCCTTCACCGCTGCTTAAACGCGAGATGGAAACTTGCGTACGAAATGAATGCGGCGGCTAGGACTCTTGTCCAACTCAACCGCAGGGGCGCGCTCTAGAACCCATCTCAAAAATGCTCCGTGCGCGCCATGGTTTCATTTCAGCATGCCGCATGATATCATTTATCCATGGACAATCTTGAATACCTCTCAACCTATTCCACAAGGATGGAAGCCGAGGGGATAAAAGGGCTGTTGGAAAATAACGGCATCAAGTGCTTCCTCCAATTCGACGAAACGGGCGACGTCATGGAGGGCGTCGGCGTGAACAGCGGGCCGACTGCGATTTACGTTGCGCCGGGGCATCTCAAAAAAGCGCGGGAGATAGCGGGCGTGGGGAGGAAGGAATAGGAATCACCCCGATAAAGAACCGCGGCTTCGCCCAATACAACCTAGTTTTGAGATGGGTCCTCGTTGGGCTCGTTGCGGAATGCCAACCATGAAACCCCATGACGGCCAATCCAAAGATTCCAAACCGGAATCCGACGCGAAGGGCGACTTGAAATCCCTGCCTCTGCCGGAGGTCGAGAAAAAATTGGAATCGTCGCCGGACGGCCTCGCGGTCGCCGAGGCGGAAAAGCGTCTCGCACAGTACGGGCCGAACGAGATCGTGGAAAAGAAGGAAAACCAGTTCCTGAAACTCCTCACGTATTTTTGGGGACCCATCCCGTGGATGATCGAGGCGGCGGTGATCTTGTCGGCCGTGGTCCAGCACTGGCCGGATTTTTTTATCATCCTTCTTTTACTTTGCTCGAACGCCGCAGTCGGATTTTGGGAGGAGCATCAGGCGGGCAACGCCATCGCCGTCTACGGCGTCTTCATGACCCCGCTTGGCTGGGGTTGGGCATTCTTCATCTGGGGATATGCCCTCGCGTGGTTTTTCGTGAACGACCGCGTGAAGCTTCTTGCATACCATATTTTCGATCCGTTGCCGGCAGCGGCCGCTACAGCGTAATTTCAAGCAGCACAAAAAGAACCCGCAAGGTTCATGACATTGCGCACAGGTTGCGCGATATTGTCCCCATTTTTTTAATTTCATTTTCTCCGGCGGACTGGAATGCCATGGAATATGGCATTCGGTTCGGTTCGCTCGGCAAAATGCAACATTAAATTTTAATGTTGCGTTTTTATGCTGCTGAAAAATTTAATTTCGGTTGTGGTATGAAAAAAGAAGGTCGAAGGATTAACCTGGATTCCGGGTCGAGCCCGGAATGACAAGCGATGAAAATATTCAAATATCTCGTTTTGTTTTTTGCGTTGATTGCCGTAGTGATTGCCATCATCCATGCTCAACCGACTTCGGCGCCGGTGAAGCCGCTTTCGGTGCTGAATGGGAAGGTCAAAATTTTAGTTTCGCAAGTAGAAGCGCAGGGCTTCCAACTTGGGACTCGCGGGAAAGCGGTTGCTTGTAAAGTGAACGGCGCCTTGCCGGATCCGGCTTGCACGCCCGGAGCGGTTTTCGCCGGTGTGACGGCTGCGCAAATTTGCACCTCGGGATATGCGCAAAACGTGCGGGCTGTCACCGCAAAAACAAAAAAGCAGGTCTATGCG
>CAVUWW010000006.1:0-5938 GCA_963745135.1 uncultured bacterium
GCACCATCCCTTGCAGAACCAATTGATGAATTCGCTCCCCGTGTCCGGATGCCATTCGCAAATGGGATATGGGAAATCTCCGTCCATCGCGTCCATGCTGCGCACGGTCTGCTCTTTGCCCTTGTTCCACTGCGCCCTTCTTGCGCCCCAGAGCGTCCCGACATCGGTAGTGTTTACCGTATATATGAAGTCTCCCGCAATGGTCATGCCGCAATGCGCCACCGTGTCGAGCTGGACCGTGCCCGCAGGCGCATCAGCCCACGGCCCCGTCCGGATCGGGATGAGGGCCTTGATGGACCCCGGCTTGGTTGTGCTCTTGCCCCGGACCATTTTGCGGAGATGAGAAAACTTTTCCGCTTTGCGTTTCACGGTCGCGACGCTCATCGCGAGGAGCTTTGCCGTGGCATCGTCATTGTGCGCCCACGTCCCGTCCCGCTTGAAAATCGAGACGTATTCCGGAATCACCGCGTGCAGATTTTCCCCGCAGGGATGGCTCGCCGCCCCGGAAACGTCCTTCAATGCCGCAATGACGTCGGGACCATAGACAATATCCCTCCCGCGCTTCTCGGGAGTCCCCGAAGTATGCACCTGCACCCGCCTGAATGAGCGCGGCACTGATTTCGGGTGCACCTTCGCCACCGCGCAGATATGTCTGATGATCTCACCCCGGCCTTTCCTGTCCGCAGCCAACCACGCCGACGAATGCTCTTTGAATATGTTTTTCTTGGTTTCCATGGTCATACGGCCACGGTAACCGAATTATGAGCTACCCGTAAGATTACGGTAACCTTTTTTATGAGCTACAACGAAATGTTGACAATCATTCAAGCACGAATTTATAATGTTCATATGAGGTGATTTATGTTGCTCTTTGTCATTTTATTGGCGGCAGTTGGATCGGCCTTCGGGATATTGGAAATCTGTCCGGTGCTTGCGTTCGATACTGGGTTACACTCCAGCCGAAATACAGCAAGCACAAGTAATTTACCTTTTCCGTGCCGGCGCTACGGGCATTTGCAGTGTCGGCATTTTAGGTTTTGCTTTAGGACTTGCCATCTCTGCCTCGAAGCAACCCTCGCTTGGTTTCCGGACTCCCGTTCGCGGGTGCCTTTTTTATTTTGCACCGCTCCCATCATAATCTTTCTAAAATCTTTTAGCCAATATCACTTCATTAAAATTTAATGAAAGGATTTTTAGTTTCCGCCGAACTTGCTTGATTTCGATTATACAATTGAAGTGCGGTGGAGATGGCTCGGTGCTGAACCCGGCCTATCATCCAGGGTTCACGGGGTTCGATTCCCCGCATCTCCACCGCCTCAAAGGAATGATGATTATGCATTTGACAAATAGAATCGGTTCGCTACAATGGGGACAAGATGATAGGTCGGGTATCAGTATCGGGTTGAGCCCAGCAAAAGGCCCAGAAATGGGTCTTTTGCTTTATTTCGGGATTTTGCTTTCCTTCCCGCACCACGGGCAGTACCACTTTCGTTTTGCCTTGGGCGCGTCGCCGATTGTCCACCGCTTGTTACACTTCCGGCAGCGGAAATGGTGCAGGCGCTCGACGGCGCGAAAAGCGGATGGATTCCGCCGTTTCTTCTTTTGCATTGCCTCCATCTTAATTTTTTTCATGGGACGTTTCGACATTTGGAATTATTGCAGCGCGCATCCCGTCCTCTTTGCTAATTCTTCCGCCGTTGCCACGCCTTCCAAACGGGAGCCGTCCGGGAAGATCCATGTCGGATAGTGCCCTATGCCTCGCTCGGCGCATGCCTGCGTTTCGCCTGACGCGTCCGGCGCAGAACACTCGACGTACGGCAGATATCGCGCCGCGTCACCAAACTCGTTTTTTTGCTCCTCGCAGTGCGGGCACCAGAACGCGCCGTAGAATTTCGCGCCGCTCGCGGCGATGCATTGCGCGAGCGCGTCATATGTGCCGTTCGGCGGAGGAAGGTTTTTGGAGCGGATAAAAAGGGCGAGCGCGACGGCGACTGCGGCGAGCGACCAGAGCGCGATCCTCAGCCGTTTCGTGGCTTTTTTCAGATCATCGGGCTCCGGCATAAGGGCAGTATATCACAAAAAATATATCACAAAAAAGGCGTGCCGTTCGGCGCGCCTGAAGGAACTTTTCACATCGGCCGCGGGCTGCGCGAGCAGCGTCCGCGATAATGGCACCGGATGGTGCGTTTGAACCAGTATAAAAACAGACAAGCTGCGAGGATTGCAATTGCCGCAATCGCAAAACTTGCTTTCGATATCATAATTCACCTCTTTAAACACCCTACTCCGCAATCCTGTTTTTGTAAACCTTCATTTATGCTAGCTTTAGAGATGGAATGATTTCCGCTCGCCAGTTCAAAAAGATCATCCTCGACCATTACAAAGCCGTCGGGCGGGATTTTGCTTGGCGGCACACACGTGACCCTTACCGGATTCTGGTTTCGGAGATTATGCTTCAGCAGACGCAGGTTTCGCGCGTGGAAAAATTCTATGCGACTTTTATCAGGCAGTTCCCGGATTTCCGGTCGCTTGCGAAGGCGAAGACGGCGGACGTGCTGCGGGTATGGCAGGGACTTGGTTACAACCGTCGGGCACTTATGCTACAGCGATTGGGAAGGGTGGTCGTAAAAAAATACCATGGCCGCTTGCCGCGCGACCGGGAAACGCTCGAATCTTTGCCTGGCATTGGCAGCTATACCGCCGGCGCAATCCGGACATTCGCCTTTAACGAGCCGGAAATTTTCATCGAAACGAACATCCGCCGCGTGTTCATACACTTTTTCTTTCCGAACCGACGCAAGGTGCGTGACGAAGAGATCCGGATCCTCATTCGGAAAACTTTACCAAAAAAGAATATTGAAAGCGTGGATTCCCGCTCCCGTGTCGGAGCACGGGACAGGCTTCGCGGGAATGACAGAAAGAAAAGCGGCATAAGGATTTGGTACTGGGCACTCATGGACTACGGCGCGATGCTCGGCGCGAACGCCGCGAAAAATCCGAACCGCCGCAGTGCGCACTACGCGAAACAATCCATGTTCTCCGGCTCCGACCGCGAGCTGCGCGGGAAAATATTGCGCCTGCTGCTCGCCAGGAAGAAAATCCCGCAAAGCCGGCTTTTTGAGACCATGCCACAGCCAAAGGTTCGCATTAAGAGAATCGTGAACGACCTCGAGCGCGAAGGGTTTATTCTTAAGAAGAAAAGTTTAATCAAAACAGTATGACGGTCGTCAATTTCCTTACTTTCTAATTCGCGCGAATAACGGAGCAGGCTCCGTCAGTCGGTTCGCTCGATAAAAACGAAAATGAGTTTTTCATTTTTATCGAGCTGCCAATTGTAGAAAATAAGAAACCATAAAACGAAGATTATGAAAAGGGCAAAATTTATCATCGGTATTGATGAAGTGGGGCGCGGCGCGCTCGCGGGGCCCGTGGTGGTCGCCGCCGCGGCGGTAAGTTTCAAGGCGCAAGTTTCAAGTCGCAAGTTGGGGAAATTGCGGGATTCAAAGAAGCTGTCGCCGAAAAAGCGCGAGGCGTGGTTCGCTTATTTCAAAGATCATCCGAAAATCACGTTCGCCGTCGTGCGGGTCTATCCGCGGGGCATTGAGCGGTTGAACATCTCGCAAGCGGCGAACTTGGCGGCGAAGCGGGCGTGCGAGCGTCTAGCCAATGGCCACTCGCCAATAGCCGCCAGGACAAAAATTTATCTCGACGGCGGATTGTTTCTTAGGGAATAAAATCCGGTGCCAATCCGTTCACGCATAAATGCGTATCCGTACGACCGTGGTCAGGGGCGACGAAAAAATAACCGCCGTCAAAATCGCGTCCATCATTGCCAAAGTCCACCGCGACCGTTTTATGGTCCGGCTTGCGAAAAAATATCCCGCGTACGGTTTTGATGTCCATAAGGGTTATGGCACGAAAGCCCACTATCGGGTGCTCAAAAAACATGGCATTTCCGATGTCCATCGAAAAACTTTTTGGCTTGGTAAATATTGTCATTCCGGAAGCCCAGCAGGGCTATCCGGAATCCAGGTTCAGAAATTCACAAATCTGGATTCCCGCCTTCGCGGGGATGACAGAAAGAGATATTATTCGCCAAGCTCGCTTTTTTAATTTGATTTCGTGATTTCAAAGGAATATCCTGACGGAAGGAGCTTTAATATGTGCGGGACAAACGATACAACATTGGTCGGGGTAGTGCCGGTTTCCCAATACCATTGCATGGCGATACAGGCTGCAGAGGTGCTTTCAAGAATCGCGAAAGGGGAATTGCCCGCGAAGGATTTCCCCAAAGGCGTCCTTCATGACATCAAGGCATTTCTGGGTTCCGCGACGGAAGAGGCGAAATACCAACTCTACGGCAGGTTCCCATCGAACCCTTCGGCGAGCATGCGAAACCGTCGTTACGCCGTTGATGCCTTACATGCCTCCGGAATCAACTGCTTTAATTACGTCGGCAACATTGATGCAATCTTGCTGCTCGTGTCGCTGATCTTCTGCGATTTGAGCGAACCACACGTCCTCACGGGGGCGGAAATGATAATGGCGGGGGAGTTGGCACGATTTTTCGGGGCACTCGCAAAACTGCGGGATTAGTCGGTCGGGTCATTCGGGACGATGCCAAATCGTCCCTTTTTATCACTCTCCAAACTTAAAACGAGATATATTCTCGTCAAGTATTCGGTGTGGATATCCGCCGATAGGCCCCGTTATCGGGGCCTTTTCGGCGGATCAATCTCGTACGGCGTTCCGCGCTTCCAGACGGCATAGATGAGGTGGACGAGCTTCCGCTCCACGGCGCACATGGCGCTGAAATAGTGTTTCCCCTCTTTCGTTTTGTCCTCGAAGTACTTTTTGAGCTCCGGATTGCGCTGCCGGGCGATGAACGCGGCGTTGAAGAGCATGTGGCGCAGATGCCCGTTGCCCCGCTTGCTGATGTATCCCTTTCCCTTGACTGACGTGCCGCTCTCGTGGACCCGGCAGTCGAGGCCGATGTAGGCCGTGCAGCTTCTCCGGGGAGGAGAACCGGCTGATGTCGCCGATCACGGCGACCAATGCCGCTGCCGTCGTGACGCCGACGCCGGGAATGGAGCGCAACAGGGCCTGCGTCTCCGGCTCATAGACGGCGAAGAGCCGCTCGATCATGCGGATTTCCTTGCGCAATGCCGCAAGGATCCCCGAAAAGCTGTCGTGCAAGGCTACGGAAACCGCTTGCTGTTTCGCGGCATGCGCCTCCATGCGGTGCTTCGTCATGGCCCGCATGGCGACGAGCCCTTCCCGCTCGACGACCAAGGCTTTCAGGGCGAGGATGTCCTCCGTGTCCGTGAAAGGATAGCCGCGGCTCAATTCGACCATCTTCCGTATCGCCAAAGCGTCCTTGCGGTCGGTCTTCGTCTTCCGCAGGCTCGCCGCCTGGATGACGTGGTAGGTTTCGAGCGGGTTGATGACGACGATGCGCCAGCCGGACATCTTCGCCCGCGAACAGAGGAGCAGATGGTACGCGCCGGTCGCCTCGACGCCGATCGTGGCGTCTTGGGCGGCGGCGAGCGACCGCAGCCGCCCGAAAAACGAAGCGATCCCTTCGTCGGTGTTCCGGAAAACGCCGACCGTGGCGTCGTCAAACGCCGCGTGAAACGTGAGCTTGCTCATATCAATGCCGATGGCATGCATGTTTTTGTCGTGAATATATGGTTTTTCCGCAAGAGAAAAAGAAGAGAGAAGAAAAAGAGAACGCGGGCGCCGAAGGCCTCCGTATGGTATCCTTGATTACGCAGGTTCCTCTGCCATGCGCGGCCGTCGCCGCAACGAGATGATCCGCGTCAGACAAGGGTTTTCGCGAGGCCATAGGTTTTTTGCGAGACCAGTTGTCTATCCCCGCATAACGATGGCCGCCCACGAAAAAAGCGTACCGTTAAGGTACGCTTTTGAGTATAGGAAC
>CAVUWW010000007.1:0-3884 GCA_963745135.1 uncultured bacterium
CCCGCCCGTCAGGGCGGGGATGAAGTTTTTCCCACTGGCCGCCTTCGGGGCGGCCAGTGGGACGCCGCTCTTCCAGAGCGGCGAAGAGGGGGAAGATACCCTACCCGTAAGGGTGGGGTATCTTCATTTTGATTGACTTTTTTAAAAAGAAAGCCTAAAATTGATTATAAATTCGAGTTTCCTAGCTTCTAACTTCTAACTACTTCTTCCCATGGGCGGCGTACCAGTAAAACACCATACGAAAGGCAAAGTGGGCCGGCGGCGGTCGCATTTGGCGATGAAAAAGCAGCGCCTATTCGTCTGCAAGAACTGCGGCGCGCCGAAATTAGCCCACCGGGTTTGCGCGCAGTGCGGCAGCAAGTAACAAGTGGCAAGTAGCAAGTGGCAAGGATGAACTTGAAACTTGCGCCTTGATGCTTGAAACTTCCAACACAGCTCTTTAAACCAATGGCCACCAGGCATTTAATACGGACCGTCATTTTACAATCTCTTTACGAATGGGATTTTTACGCGCAGAAAAAAGACATCACGGAAATCCTTGAGCGGAACCTCGCGGAGTTCGCGCCGGGCATTGATGAGCCGGAATTCGCGTGGAAGATCCTGAAGGGCGTTGCGGAGCACTTGACCGAGATTGACGGGATATTGAGGAAGGCCGCGCCAGAATGGCCGCTCGAAAAGATAGCAATCATTGACCGGAATATTTTGCGCATCGGCCTCTACGAGCTGCTCTTCGCCGACAAGGACGAGGTGCCGCCGAAAGTGGCGATCAACGAGGCAATCGAGCTTGCAAAGAATTATGGCGGGCCGAACACGCCGCGGTTCGTGAATGGCGTTTTGGGGACGATCTACCGGCAGCTGGAGGAACCAGTAAAGAAATAATTTTCAATTCACAATTTTCAATTTTCAATAAATTTTCAAGGATTCAATAATTCAATTGAAAATTGTTTCATTGTAAATTGATTGTAAATTGAAAATTGAAAATTATCCCATGGATTTCACCGAACTGGAGCAAAAAATTGGCATAACATTCAAAGATCAGGATTTGCTGACCGAGTCGCTTACGCACCGGTCGTATTTGAACGAGTACCCGAAGTGGGCGCTGCCGCACAATGAGCGCCTGGAATATCTCGGCGACGCGGTCTTGGAACTTTTGGTTTCCGAAGAGCTTTATTCGCGCTTCCCGAATTATCCCGAAGGCAAGCTCACGGTCCTGCGGGCGGCGCTCGTGAACTACCAGATTCTCGCGAAAGTCGCCGAGGACATCGGCTTGCAGGATTTCGTCCTGATGTCGCGGGGCGAAAAGAAGGATACCGGCCGCGCGCGGGAGGTGATTCTCGCGAACGCCATCGAGTCCTTGATTGGCGCAATCTATCTTGACCAGGGGTTTGAAAAGACGCGGCCGTTCGTGAAGAAATTCGTGGTGAAAAATTTGGACGAGGTACTGAAGACAAAAAGCTATAAGGACGCGAAGAGCGAATTGCAGGAGATCGTGCAGGAGAAGCTGAAGGTGACACCGACATACAGCGTTTTGGGGGAGGAAGGCCCGGCGCACAAGCGCGTCTTCAAAATGGGGGTTTACTTCGGCGAGAAGTTCATGGCCGAGGGCGAAGGCCCGTCGAAGCAGGAAGCGGAGATCGAGGCGGCGAAGAACGCGCTGAAGAAATATCGATAGGCGAAGGGCATCTTCCCCATTTTTGCACACCAAACTTCCAACACTGGGCATCTTGCCATCAGAGAAGATGCCCTTCGCCTATTTTCTTGTTGTTTCTTTGTCATCCCGGCGGAGGCCGGGATCCATGCCTTCACTCTTATTTGCTAATTCAATTGAATTAGCAAATAACAAAAAACGAAAACCGCCGGCGTCCGGAGACGACGGCGGTGGTGTGGGCGGTTGCCCGAAAACCATTAGCCGGCGAACCGCTTGACGAGTCGTGCCGTGAGATACGCCACAGCCGGAATTCCCATGGTGATTCCAAAAAAGAACACGGCGGCTTCCTATCCCGGTTCCGTTCGGCTCTTGCTATTCCTTGAATAAACCGAAAATGCTAGGATAAACAGGTCTTAACCGCATACGAAGGGCATCTTCTCTAATGGGAAAGATGGCTGGTTTTTTGAAGCCCGGCGGCTTCGATGCGGGGAAGATGCCCTTCGCATGGCTCACTTCCTCAAGAAACTCGAACTGAACGGCTTCAAATCCTTCGCGGGTAGGACGGTTTTGGAGTTCCCGGCGGGCATCGTGGCCATCGTGGGCCCGAACGGCAGCGGGAAATCTAACATCGTCGATGCCGTACGCTGGCTTTTGGGCGAGCGCGACGCAAAGAACCTGCGCGGCAGCAAGGTGGAAGATTTGATTTTCGCTGGGACGCAGAAACGGGCGCGCGTCGGCATGGCAACGGCCAGTTTGCATTTCGAGAATACGAACAAGTTCTTTCCGGTGGATTACGAGGAAGTCGTCGTCTCGCGGCAGGTCTCGCGCGGCGGGGAAAGCAAATATTTTTTGAACAAGTCGGAGATTTTGCTCCGCGACCTGATTGATTTTTTCGCGAAGGCGCGTTTGGGCAGCAGGGGACTTGTCATCATCGGCCAAGGCGACAGCGATCTCTTCATCCGTTCGACGCCGATGGAACGCCGCGAGATGATTGAGGAAATCCTCGGCTTGCGCGAATATCAGCTGAAAAAAGCGGATGCCGAGCGGCGGCTCAAAAACAGCCGCATCAATCTGGACAAGACAAAAGCGCTCGTCGAGGAAATTTTGCCGCACCTGCGGTCGCTGAAGCGCCAGACCGGCCGGTGGGAAAAGCGCAGCGATTTGGCGGAAGAATTGAAACAGCTCGAGAACCAGTTTTTTGGTTTCCAGCTTCGGGAAATCGATGCGAAAAGCAAGACCGTCGGTGAGGTGCTTGCGGAAGACAATCGGCAGTTCGAAATTCTTCAAAAGAATTTGCGCGAGGCGGAAAAGCGCCAACAGGAGATCGAATCCAGCCAGCCGGAGGGGAAAAAGGAACTTTCAAAGATAAAGGAGGAGATCCGGTCGCTCATGGAAAATCGGAGCGGGCTACAGAAGGATCTCGGCCGTTTGGAGGCGCAAATCGAGATGTCCGTAGCGCCGCTGCGCGCGAGCGATCCCGATTCGGAACGGCTGTTGGAGTTGATTAAAAAAGTCCGCATGGAGCTCGAGCTTGCGATGCAGGAAGACGAGATGGGGCTGCAGGCCGCAATTGAAGGCATCATTGAGGAAATTGACAATTCGCTTCAGGAAAAAAGCGAGCGGAAAAGAGCGGTACCGGATTCGTTGCGGGGCGATCTCCAAAGAGTGAAGGATGGTTTGACGGAGCTGGAAAAGAATCTGGCTGCGCTTCGGGAGAAAGAAAAAATGCTCGATGCGAGCCAGGAGGGATTTTACCGCACCTTCAAGGCTGCGGTGGCGGACGTGCAGGCGGCGAAAAACCACATGGGCGAATGGGAGCACAAGGACCGCGAGCATCTGTCGGAAAAGGAGCGGCTGGAATTCCGGCGCGATGAGGTGGTTCACCAGATTGGTCAGGCCGGCCGCCGCGTTGATGAATTTGAAGGAAACCTTATGCCCAATACCCTAAACCCTATACCCTTATCTGACGCCGAACATCGCATCTTCCGCCTGCGCGGCGATCTGGCGAGCATTGGCGAGATTGACGAGGCGCTCGTGAAGGAAGCGAAAGATACCGAATCGCGATATGCGTTTTTGACCAAAGAATCCGATGATTTGGAGAAAGCGGTCGCAGACCTTTCAAAGTTGATGGAAGAGCTGGCCGAAAAAATCAAAACCGAATTTGACGGTTCGCTTGGGAAGATCAACGCGGAATTTCAGAAGTAGCAATACGTCGTAGTCGAAGCAGGCTACACAA
>CAVUWW010000008.1:0-5832 GCA_963745135.1 uncultured bacterium
GAACGAATCACGATACGGAAACCCGACGATTGGCACGTGCACCTCCGCGATGGCGACATCCTCAAAACGGTCGCGCCGCTGACCGCGCGGCAGTTCAATCGGGCGCTCGTGATGCCCAACCTCACGCCGCCCATCACCGCCGCCGCAATCGCAAAAGACTACCGGCAAAGAATCATTGCGACGGCAAACTATCCCGACTTCACGCCCTTCATGGCATGCTATCTCACGGATCATGTGAACGTTTATGACCTTGAGTTGGGGTTCCAAGAGAGGATCTTCCTTGCCGCGAAGTTGTATCCGGCGAACGCGACCACGAATTCCGATTTCGGCGTCACATCGCTCAAGAAAATCTATCACGCTTTCTACAATATGGAGAAGATCGGCATGCCGCTCTGCGTCCACGGCGAAACCGTCGCATGGAACGGCAAGCGGGTTGACCCGTACGACCGCGAAACGGTCTTTATTAACGAGGAGCTTCGGCCCTTGCGCCGAGAATTCCCGGACCTGAAAATAGTCCTTGAGCACGTCACGACCAGAGAGGGAGTGAAATACGTGCTCGAGGATAAGCGTTTCGGCAAGCTCGGCGCGACCATCACCGCTCATCACTTGTGGATCTCGAGGGAAGATGTTTTCGAAGGCGGCATATGCGCCGACCTCCACTGCCTGCCGGTGGCGAAAACCGAAGGGGATCGCATCGCTTTGCGCAAAGCCGCGACTTCCGGCAATTCGCATTTCTTCCTCGGCACCGATTCCGCGCCGCATCCCCTCCGTGCCAAGCGCCGGCATCGCGCGCCGGGCGGCATCTTCACCGCGCACGCCGCGATCGAGCTTTACGCGCAAGTGTTCGACGAGGAAAACGCCTTGGACAAACTGGAACGCTTCGCCTCCGTGAACGGCGCGCTCTTCTATGGCTGCGGCGTCATTCGGAACGAGCCGAAAATGACGCTCGAAAGAAACCCGTGGACCGTTGACGAGACCGTCAAAATCAAAAACACGGATGACGTAATTAATCCCTTCCTCTACGAGGAAAATCCCGCCCTGCGTCGGCCGATCAACTGGCGCATCGTGAATGAATAGCATCTTCAGTTTGACCCATGCGCCGCCACAAAAGCGGCGCTTTTTTTGCGGTCGTTTTTTGACAATTCATATCGATTTCAGTTATACTTGCGAAGGTGCAAAGATTTTTCGCGATCAAGCACCATGCGCGGGAGGGTTGGGAAAGGTTTTCCGGGGAGCCCCATAAGCTCCCGAAGCAGGTCCGAGTCCTGCCCCCGCAAATGTAAAACAAAGCCCCATGTCATTGGGGCTTTGTTTTACATTTGCGAGGCTCGCCTCGCACTGTAGTGCGGGCGGCCCGCAACACAATACTAATTAGCTATAATGGTGAATATGTTCTACGTTTATATCTTATTGAGTGAAAAAGATAAAAGAACATACACCGGTTATAGCAACGACTGGAAAGCACGTTTGAAACTGCACAATGGAGGTTTCGTTAAAGCCACTAAAAACCGCAGGCCGCTAAAGTTGTTCCATCTTGAGGAATTTCAAACCGAGCAAGAAGCTAAAGAAAGGGAGTTGTGGTGGAAAAGCAGCAGTGGCAGGAACGAGCTCAAGAAAATTTTTAAACAAAAGGAAAAAAATAAAGAATAAGAATTTACCCTCAGAAAATTCGCATCAGCGAAATTTTGTCCGAGTCCTGCCCCCGAATTTATCCTGCCCCCGCGACACGCAGGGTAGAGTATCGAATTGAGACCGATTCACCTACGTTTTTGAAATCGCGCTTTCAAAAAATGGTTCATGCCCAGTCGCCGTCAGGATGGCGACTGGACGGTTTTATCGAACAGGACGGGACGCATCTCGGTTCGTTTTTTGGATGCGATTCAAAACAGCGACGATCGGTCGGCTTTGGTTTCGTTGCCGCCTTTTTCGTTGAGAATATCGAATTCATTTTTCCGATAGAACGTTGCCCGTTTCTTCCACATTTTCTCAAGGATGAGGACTTGCTCGTCGCGATAGTCGTAAACCGTTTTCGCCCCGCCCTCGCGGCGGATCCTGCCGATGTATTGCGCAAGCTTCCCGTGGAACGAAACGGGGAATGCGAGAAAAAGAACATCAAGATTCGCTATGTCGGTGCCCTCACCAAGAATCTGTCCCGTGGCGATGAGAATCTGAAACCTGCCGCTTTTAATACGCTGCAGCGCACGCTTTTTTTGCCGCGCGGACAAGTCGCCGGAAAAAAGGATTGTCTCGAAATCGCGCCGTAAATGCGCTCGCAGCATTTCTGCATGTTCTTTCCGTTCAGTTAAAACCAGAATGGTTTTGCCGTTTTTCGCCTCTTTTGCGATGTCCGCGACGATGATTGCGTTGCGGTTGGAATCGTTCGAAATGACTTTCGCGACCAACGGGAAATGGCGCGGCGCATCGCCGAACGGAGCTTGAACGGCGGTTGTCGTCACAATAACCCGATCCGGCTCTGTTTTCTCGACTTTGTTCTTGCCCACGCTCGTATTATTGCCAACTTTATCAACGTCGCTTTTCTGGATGGTGAAAATGACATCGCCGAGATACGCCGCGATGAGTCTGCTGTCGTTGTATTTCCGGTCCGGCGTCGCCGTGAGACCGAAGCGATATTTTCCCTCGAATCGTGAGACGACCTCGCGGAACATTTTCGCCGGGACGTGGTGGCATTCATCGAGGATGACCGTACCGAACATGGATGGAATATCACCCCAATCTTTCAGCCGTGCGAGCGTCTCGACCATGGCGACCGTAACGGGCGTTGCCGCCTTTTTCTTCGTCCCGCAAATTTGTCCGATATGCTTCTTTGGGATATCGAGCCCGTGCTCAACCCGCTCGAGCCACTGGTCATAAATCTGGCGGCGGTGCGTGAGGATGATGGCCGGTTGCTTCTTCTGTGCGATGATGGCAAGCCCCATTATTGTTTTACCCGATCCTGCGGGAGCGACCAGGACGCCGTTCTCCGCATCTGTGAACGCGCCAACGGCAGCTTTCTGGAAATCGAACAATTGGAATTTGGTTTTGAATTCGATTGGCTTGGCAGTGGCGCGCCCGTCTTTTACCACATAGGATATTTTATTTTCGTCGAGCCACGCGATAAGCTTCGGCAGGAATCCGCGAGGCACGAAAACATGCCTGTCGTCCGACGTGACCGTCGCGATGTATTTCTCGACACCATAGACCGGCAATCCCGCCCGCTCCTTCACGAAGTATTCGATGTTCGACATGTTCAGTTCTTCGCGGAGATAGGAAACGAGCGCGGCAGGGATTTTTTCTTTCGGGATCGCTATGGCGTTCGAAACGGTTATGGTCAATTTCTTCGATGGCTTGCTCGCGAGCGTTTCGGAAATCGCTTCGCCGGTGAGGGCGGCATGTCGCGTATCAAGCTCTTGCGGCGCAAGCCGGGGAATGTCATTCAGGAATTGCCACTGGTCGTCGTAAGCGGAAAAGCCCTTGTCTGGATCCACGAAAACGCTGTTGCCCAGTTTCCGTGCCGCGCCCTGGAGCGGAAACGCAATCAGATTCCCGATTCCCTTGCCGGAATGGTAATCCTGGTTCGGGAAGAGCCGGTCGAAATTCTCATTCTTATCAAGCAGCCCGATGATGCCCGCCTCGCGCAGAAGGGCGAAGAGAATCTTCCGGCTTTCAGACGCCGGATACGGTTCCGTGAAAAACAGCCATGCGTGCGCACCATTGCCGGAGCGCGACCGCTCGATGGCGATTGGGATACTGTGTTTACGTGCGACATCGCAAAACTTGCAGACGGAATCCTGCCATCCGTCGCCATCGAAGTCGGCGGCGATGAAACGGGAAGTATTGTCGGGCAGGAGCGGATAAACGCCGAGCGTTTCGGTTCCGATGAGGTGCGCTTCAATCCATGGAACGGTAAGTTCTTGGTATGATGTCCTGCTGTAATCTGCGTATACCGGCGCGTAGCCGCTTGCGCCGTCCGGCCGTTCCCATCGGCGCGCGAAAACGTCGCGTCGGCCATGGAAGCGCGACATGAAGATTTCCACCCTTTCTTGTCGCGAGAACATTAATTAAAGTTTCCGATACCGCGTCGCCCGGCCGACGCCAATCCGCTCGACCCGCTTCAATTTCAGGAGTTTCGTGATAGCCTGGCTCACGGTCGGGCGTGGTACTCCGGTAGCATTTGCAATTTCAAGTGGTGTCGCTTCATTGACTTTTTCGAGGTACTCCCATACTTTCCGCTGCTGCGGAGAAAAGAGTTTTTCAATCTCTTCCCTCGAGAGCAACGCAACCGCCCGATTAGCCTGTTCAAAAAGCACGGTTGAGAAAAACGCGAGCCATGGTGCTACGGTTTCGCCCGGCGTGCCGAACATCCGCTGGCTTTGCCGGAGCGCGACGTAATATTCCGGCTTGTTATCTTCGACTATTTTTTCATGAGAGACGTACGGCATATAAAGATAGCCGTGTTGCAACATGAGCAAATTCGTGAGCACGCGCGACAAGCGCCCGTTGCCGTCCTCGAACGGATGGATTTTCAAAAATTCGACGACAAAGTTGCTGATGATCAAAATCGGATGAAATTGCTTTTGGATGAGCGCTTCTTGCGTCCATTCGACTAACTCCTGCATTTCCTTCCCGACGAGGTACGGTGCGGTCGTGTCGAAGAGGATGCGCGCGTCGCCGCCCGGGCTTACCATTGCCACCTTGTTTTCCCTGCGCTTATATTCGCCGCGATGCAACTCATCTTTCTCCGCGTATTTCAAAAGCTCGCGATGGAAGAATTTAATGATGCTTTCCGAAAACGGTATCGACTGGTAATTCTCGAACACATTCGAAAGCAGTTCGTAATATCCCTTCACTTCCTGCTTGTCGCGGTCGGGAAATTTCTGGATGGAAATGCCGCGCATCAGCCGCTCAACGTCTTCGTCGGACAATTTTGCTCCCTCGATGCGCGTCGAGGCGCCCGTCGAAGTGATGAGCACGGACTTTTTGAGCCGCCCCAAAATCTGCGGGTCAAGCCGGATCCCCGCCGACCAGTGCGCTTTTATAGCGTCGATTTCCTCAATCCGTCCCCAAACTTGGGGATCGATATTCTTGAGCCGACGATTGAATTTCCTCATATATGCCATGTATGAGATTATATGCGATAGCATCAATTAAATCAAGCCGGTGGTTTGAGGTAATTTATAAAAATTCATATTTTTCAGGGCTATGGCGACTAGGCGACCGAGAGGGGTCAGAGTCTCGCCCTGGCAACACGCAAAGAAAAACATCCTCATCGCAGGATGTTTTTCTTTGCCTGATTGAGGCAGAACTCGGACAGCGGAGGGGGTCGGGGAACCGCGTCCGGTTCCCCGTGTCGGAAGGCATGGGAAACCGAGGGTTTCCCAAAAATTTCGCCCAGCTTTGCGGACGAAATTTTGTCCGATTCCTGCCCCCGCAACAACGAGCGTAGCGACCGAATCGAGCTGGAGCACGGGTGACCCTCACTGTTCTTCTACACGAACTGGACCAGTCCCAGGTCGATGGACTACCTGATGGCAAATGGGACGGCCGCGACCAGTTACTACGGAGCCGCCATCGAGATCCTGGGGGCAGGCACCGACGCAGGCCCCTGATGCCGTTATTCAGGCCATTGGTCGGGACTTCCAAATCTGAACTTGAGCCCTATCCGGGCGTGAGCGTAGCGGGAGCCCGCAGTCGAAATCCCGAATCCGCCTGGGCGAACGAGGGATCTCGGAAATGATCGGTCGGGACGGGCAGATTTGAACTGCCAGTGCGCGCTCGCCAATAAGGCAGTTCTATCCTGCCTTGCAATACCACACAGGAGGTTGGCGAATCGTT
>CAVUWW010000009.1:0-14170 GCA_963745135.1 uncultured bacterium
TGAAGATCGAGATCGGCTCCGCGATGCCGATCAAAGACAAGATGGAATCGCGTGTGCGCGGGCGCGACCTCATGACCGGCTTGCCGAAGGACATCACGCTGAATTCCAATGAGATTGCGGAGGCGCTGAACCCGCTGCTCGTCGATATCGCCGCGTCAGTCCAGCAGGTCTTCAACGAGACGCCGCCCGAGCTCGTCGCCGATATCATGGAAAAGGGGATCATCCTCTCCGGAGGCAGCGCCCAGCTCCACCATATGCCTGAATTTTTGGAGCGCTACCTCGGCGTGCAGGCGTACGTCGCCGAAGATCCATTGTTCTGCGTGGCCAAAGGCACCGGGCTGATCTTGAACCACCTCGATATTTATAAGCGAACGTTGCTGAATAAAAGATGATGCCATCAACGAATAACGAATCTGATGCGAATTTACGAATCGGAATTCATTCGCATATTCGCAAAGGATTCGCTATTCGTTGATGAAGCGCGCCGCCGCGACGGAAAAAATTGACTTACCCACGAACTTAGATTATACTCATTGCCATGTTAGCAATAAAACTACAGCGCATCGGAAAGAAGCACCAGCCAAGCTACCGGCTGGTTGTCGCTATGAAGCGTTCCAAAATGGCCGGCCCGCCGGTGGAGGATTTGGGATCCTATAACCCGTTCACCAAAACTGCGGCGGTGAAGAAGGAGAGGGTTTCCTACTGGCTCGGCGTCGGCGCCCAGCCGACCGTGACGGCGCACAATCTGCTTGTCAAGGAAGGGATGGTTTCTGGCGTCAAAAAGGCGGTCAAAATGAAAAAGGTTGCAGTCGCGGAAGCGGCTCCGGCGGCAGCAGTGGCAGCGGCTGAAACTCCGATTGAAGCGAAGACGGAAGCTGCAGTAGGGCCGGCAGCGGAGTCGAACGAGGAGCAAGTGGCTAGTAGTCAGTAGCTAGGAAGAAAATTTTAACCCTAACTACTAACTACTAACTACTAACTACTAACTACTAACCCATGCCACTTGAAGTAAGAAAAAAAGAAGGCGAATCGGGGAGCGCGCTGCTCTATAATTTCACGCGTCGCATGAAGCGCAGTGGCATTTTGAAGGAGGTGCGCACGCGCCGCTTCCATACCCGCGCCGTAAGCAAGATCAAGAGGAAGTCGTCGGCGATCCACCGCGAGGAAAAAAGGGTGGAGGTGGAAAGGCAGAAGAAGCTGGGACTATTATAATTTTCAATTTTCAATCAATTTTCAATCAATGGCCAAATTTTCAATGTTTCAATCGGAACATTGGTTCATTGAAAATTGATTGAAAATTGAAAATTGCGAATTGAAAATTATCCAATGACTCTCCACGAACAGCTCACCGACAATCTCAAATCCGCCATGAAATCCGGCGACAAGCCGCGCGTCGAGGTTTTGCGCTTCGCCATTGCCGGCATTCAGAACGCACAGAAAGAGAAAAACGCGAAGCAGCCGGGCGTCGCGCTTACGGACGACGAGGTAATTTCGCTTTTGCAAAAAGAAGCCAAGCGGCGCCGCGAAGCGATTGTGCTTTTCCGGCAGGGGAAACGGGATGATTTGGTGAAAAAAGAGGAAGCCGACATCGCGATCATCGCCGAATATTTGCCGAAGGAACTCTCGCGCGAGGAAATTGAAAAGATTGTGGGCGATTTGCGTGCGCAGGGATTTAATGACTTCAATGCCTTGATGAAGGAGGCAATGAAAGTTTTAAAAGGGCGCGCGGACGGAAAAGTGGTCGGGGAAATTATTAAAACGAAATTACGCTAATCAGTGAATCCCTTATTCGGCCGAATAAGGGTAGTATGCCTTCGCGTCATTCTGAGCGATAGCGAAGAATCCCTAAAGAATTTAAGGGATTCTTCGCCCAAAGGATCAGGATGACGGAAAACATGTGGACTGAACGGAAATTGCAAAATTTGGCGGATAAGATTTTGAAACTGCTCAAGGTTCGAGGCGCGACCCTCGATATTTTTTTACTTCCGCACGGCGAGATTAAGAAATTCAAGGCGCGGTTCTTTATGAAAAAGACGGAGCCGAACGTGCTGTCATTTCGCGAGTCGATTCATTTTCCCCATCCTGAAAAAGGTATTTTGGATTTGTCATCCCCGCGCCGCGCCCGCCGCAGCTTTTTAGCGGAAGAGGGAAGGCGGGGATCCACGCTTCCCACAAAAAATTACCTCGGAGAAATTTATTTGAACAAGGACATCCTCAAAAAATCCCCCGAACGCGCGGCGCCTTTGCTGATTCACGGGATTTTGCACTTACTGGGATATGACCACAAGAAGAAAAAGGATGCGGCGAAAATGGAGGAGTTGGAAAAGAAAATTTTAATGAAAATTTAATGAAATCTCGTACTATGAGCGATCGCTTATGAACAGAGATTCTTTAAAAGGGCGCGGATAAATATGAGAAAATGTCCGTTGTATGTTGTCATTTGTGCCATGCCATGCGTGTCCTGCTGTGCATAACCTTATGCGCATTTATTCACAATGAAATTCCTGATACAATACAATCATGCAATGGAAAGGCAAACGCGGCGGGGATTTCATCACGGGGCTTGACATTGGCACGGCCTCTATAAAGGTGGCGGTGGCACAGCCGCGCGGCGGGCGGCTGGCTTTGGCGCATGTCCATAAGGAGCAGTCGGCCGGCATCCGGAAGGGCGCGATCGTGGACATCGCGGAGACGTCGCACATCGTGAGCCGGGTGCTCGCGGACGTGAAGAAGATCTCGAAATCGGCGGCGAAGAACGTTTATTTGAGCATCGGCACGCCGCAGGTGAAGATGCAGCTCTCGCGCGGCATCGTGGCGGTCTCGCACGCGGACGGGGAAATTTACCAGGACGACGTGGATCGCGCGGTGCGGGCGAGCCAGGCGGTGAACCTGCCGCAGAACCGGACAATCATCCACACGCTCACGAAGGAATTTTTCGTGGACGGCGTCGGCGACATTGCGGAGCCGTTGGGGCTTTCGGGGAACCGCTTGGAGGTGCAGAGCGTCATCATTGACGCCTTTTCGCCGCATGTGAAGGCGCTCATCCATGCCGTCGAACTCGCGGGAGGCGAAGTGAGCGGCCTCATCATGAGCCCGCTCGTCGCGGCGCGGGCGGCGCTTTCGAAGCGCCAGCGAGAGCTTGGCACGGCGATCATTGACTTCGGTTACGGTACGACCGGTCTCTCCATATATGAAGAGAACAAGCTGGTCGGCGTCTCGAAATTCCCCGTCGGCGCGGCGAACATCTCGAATGACCTCGGCGTCGGCCTGAAGATCCCGGTGGACGCGGCGGAAGAAGTTAAGCTGAAGCACGGCCACGCGCTCGCGAAGGAAGTCAATTTAAAGGATCAAGTGGAGCTTTCGAAATTCGCGCCGGACACAAAGGGTTCTGTCTCGCGCCGCTTTATCGCGGAGATCATCGAATCGCGCCTCGGCGAAATCTTCGATTTCGTGAACGGCGAGCTTCGGACGTTCCAGAAAGCCGGCGAGCTGCCGGGCGGCGTGGTGCTCGCCGGCGGCGGCGCAAAATTGCCCGGGCTCACGGATTTGGCGAAACAGGAACTGAAACTGTCGGTCCAGGTCGGCTCGACGCTTCCGAATGATTGGGAGAGCGAAGGCGGTGCGTTCAAGGAATATCTCGAAGACCCCGAGTTTGCCGGCGCATTCGGGCTCGTTCTCTGGGCGATGGACAGCGAGGGGTGGGGAAAGGAGCGCCGGAATTCCGGCGCGGGCGGGGCGATCAGGAGGGTGTTCAAATATTTCGCGCCGTGACCAGAAGGCCGTCTTCAAATCTGAAAAGAAGACGGCCTTCAAAAGTTGTCCTATTCTTCTGTCACCCCGGGCCGAGACCCGGAATCTATATTATCAAATAAAAAACCGGCAGTCGTTTGGGGCGAACCGCCGGATGACGCCCGCCGAAGCGCTCGCAGGGCACCGCAAGAGGGTGAAAAAACGAAAATGGCCCCGGTGAGGGGTCATTCGGATTCAGGGGGTCGAGTAGGATTTAGACGCTACGGGCAAGATAGCATATAATTTAATGCTTGTCAAGAAAATTGGCTTGGATTCCAAAGCGTGGGTTCCGGCCTCTGTCGGGATGACAAAACAAACCCGAAGGCGGTCTTCTTTAGCGATTTTGGAGACCGCCTTCGGGTTTGTTCACTTGCGGTGGATTGGAGGAGGATTATAATTATTGAAACAATCATCAAATAATTATAGATTCCCGCTTCCGCGGGAATGACAGAAAAATGAAAAAACAAAAGAAGCGGAGTAGCGGGACGTCTCGGCACGGCGTAAGCGCGGCAAAGAAATCCGAAAAATTCCAGCCGCTTTCGGCCAACGTCAAAGTGCTCGGCATTGGTGGGGGAGGCGGCAACGCGGTGGCCCGGATGGCGCGCGACTTTCTCCGCGGCGTGGATTTCATTGCGATCAACACCGACCACCAAGACCTCGATCACTGCGAGGTGAAGCACAGGCTCTATATCGGTAAGAGCTTGACGAAGGGCTTGGGCACCGGCATGAACCCGGATCTCGGCAGGCAGGCGGCGGAAGAGAACCGCGCCGAGATCGCGGAGGCCGTGAAGGGCGCGGACTTGGTTTTTTTGGCATCGGGATTCGGCGGCGGCACGGGCACGGGCGCGACGCCGGTCGTTGCGGAGACGGCGAAGCAGGCGGGGGCGCTCACGATCGCAGTCGTCACGAAGCCGTTTGCGTTTGAGGGAACCCAGCGCGAGCGCATCGCGACGGAGGGCTTGATGAAATTGAAGGACAAAGTGGACGCGCTCATCGTTGTGCCGAATGACCGCATCTTCAGTATCATCAACAAGGATACGCCGATTCTGAAAGCGTTCGAGGCGATTGACGACGTCTTGCGGAACGCGCTGAAAGGTTTGGTCGAGATCATTGCGATGCCTGGCATCATCAACGTGGACTTCGCTGACGTGAAGAACATCATGCAGGACGCTGGTGTGGCGATCGTGGGAACCGGCACGGCGACCGGGGCTGACCGCGCGGTGGCCGCCGTGAATTTGGCGCTCCATTCGCCGCTGCTCGAGACGGCTCCGGATGGGGCGAAGTCGGTGCTCTTGGGAATCTCCGGCGGGCGCGACCTCAAGATGACCGAGATCAACGACGCGGCGAAGCTCGTGGCGCAGACCGTGGATCCGGGCGCGCGCATCATCTTCGGCGCATACTACGACCGCAACCTGAAACCGAACCAGGTGAAGATCACGCTTGTCGCGACCGGCTTCAATGGCAGCCAGCCGAACATGCTTTTCGGCGGTGGCAACCACCATAGCGAACGGCAGGCGGTTTTCAACCGCCTGTCGGCGGCGAGCGGCGGCGGCGATGTTCCACTGCCGGCGAAGAAGATCCAAATGCCGCCGATGAATCAGCTGAAGGAAAAGATGAGCGAGGTTGACGCGCTGTCGTTCAGCTCGACTGTTGCGAAATCATCGCCGGCCATTGATGATCGGAAGGCGAAATTGGCTAAGGAAGCCAAGGAAAAGGAAAACGACGCGTGGGATATTCCGGCATTTTTGAGGAGGAGGAAGAAGTGAATTAGAGCGTCGCGAAAACGAAAGCGCAAAAAGCGAAGGCGGTTTTCTTTTCGGATTTTGAAGACCGCCTTCGCTTTTTGCGCTTTCGTTTGCTTTCGGGGCGCTTCATTTGACAGTTCTGTCCCTTTTCAGCTACAATTTGTAGCGTATTCAATATGCCCACTATTGGACAACTGATCAAGCGGGGCAGGCAGCCCTTGAAGTCAAAGACCAAAGCTCCGGCCTTGTCTTTTTATTTCAACACTTTGAAGAACCGCCCAGTGAATTCAACTTCGCCTTTCAAGCGTGGTGTTTGCCTAAAGGTTTTTACGACGACTCCGAAGAAGCCGAACTCGGCTTTGCGGAAAGTGGCTCGCGTGCGGTTGACGAACGGCATGGAGGTTACGGCCTACATCCCGGGCGAGGGGCATTCTTTGCAGGAGCACTCTATCGTTGTCGTCCGCGGCGGCCGTGTGAAGGACTTGCCGGGAGTGCGGTATCACGTGGTGCGCGGCGTGCTCGACGCAACGGGAGTGGATGCGAGGAGGCAGCAGCGCTCTAAATATGGTGCAAAACGCCCCAAATAGAGCGTGAGGCATACGAATTTACGAATTTTTACGAATGTACGAATAAGAAATTTAAACTCCCATTCGTATATTCGTACCCATTCGTAAATTCGTATGCCCATCATAAAACCATGCGCAAAAAGCGAATTTATAAAAAATACCGTACACCAGATGCTGTCCACGACAGAGTGGATCTCGGCCGTTTCATCAATTACGTTATGAAGGACGGCAAGAAGTCCGTGGCGGAAAAATTGGTGTACGACGCGTTCAAGCAGGTGGCGGAGACGACCAAACAGGAACCGATCGCGGTTTTTGAGAAGGCGCTCGAGAATGCGTCGCCTTTACTGGAAGTGAAATCGAAGCGCGTCGGCGGCGCGAACTATCAGGTGCCGATGGAGGTGCGGCCGGAACGGAAATTCGTGCTCGCGGTGCGTTGGATCGTGGGAGCCGCGCGCGCGAAAAAAGGGAAGGGCATGGCGATCAAGCTCGCCGAGGAGCTGGTAGCCGCCTCAAAGAATGAAGGTGCGGCGATCAAAAAGAAGCAAGATATGCATCGCATGGCCGAGGCGAACCGCGCATTCGCGCACTTTGCGAGATAGGCGTAATGCGAATCAGCGAATGGCGTGCGAATGATGCAAATAATGCAAATTCGTGTCATCCCGGCGGAGGCCGGGATCCACGCCTCCAAGGGTCGCAGTACCACAAATATAGATAATAATTTTATGAACATTGAAAAAATGCCGATTCCAGAAGCGGGATCTTCCAATCCCAGACAAGAAAAAGCTGATGAGAAAGTTTTACGAATTGGCGATAAGGAGGTTCATTCCGGCGATAAGGTTTTAATTGAGCGTTCCGATGGTACTAGAGAAAATGATTGGGAATTAAAAAGTTTCGGAGGAAAATTTGCCGTCGTAGAAAAAGTTGATGCCCGTGAAGGTATGGTTATTAGAAAAGTGCTTCCTCTTGAAGAATTTTATGGTATGCAGACACCAGATCAAGTTTCGGATCGCGCTGTTCGAGTGGAACATCATGCGGAAATATTCACTTCCGAAAAACAAGCTAAGTTAGCGGAGTCGCTTGGCATTGATATGGCAGGAAAGAATTCCGATCAAATCAGCAGAGAATTGACGGCAAAATTAAGAGAAATTTCTGGAGTCTAGTCGAACTTTTGATATAGAATGGTCGATTTTTTGGAAGCGTGGATTCCATCCTTCACAGGAATGACAGAGAAAAAAATCTGGATCCTGGGTTAAGCCGGGATGACAGAGAAAGAAAATGCCCAGAACTTATCCAATAGAAAAAGTTAGAAACATCGGCATCATCGCGCATATCGATGCCGGCAAGACGACCGTCTCCGAGCGGGTGCTTTTTTATACCGGCGTTTCGCATAAGATCGGCGAGGTGCACACGGGCGATACGGTGATGGACTGGATGGAGCAGGAGCGCGAGCGCGGCATTACGATCACATCCGCCGCGACGACGGCATTTTGGATCCCGACGTACCACAAGGGTGACAAAAAGTTCGAGCATCGCATCAATCTGATCGACACGCCGGGACATATCGATTTCACGGTGGAAGTGAAGCGGTCCCTGCGCGTGCTCGACGGCGCCGTTGTCGTTTTCGACGGCGTGGCGGGTGTGGAGCCGCAATCGGAAACGAACTGGCGCTACGCGGACGAATATCATGTGCCACGAATTTGTTTTATCAACAAACTCGACCGTATGGGAGCGAACTTCAAAAAGAGCTTCCAGTCCATCCTTGATCGCCTGACGCCGCACGCGATTCCGATCCAGCTGCCGATCGGTACTGAAGCTGATTTCAAAGCGGTCATCAACCTGCTCGAAAAAAAAGCGTACGGCTTCGAAGGCGACCATGGCGAAAAGGTCGTCGAGATGGAAATCCCTGCCGGGATGAGAGCCGAAGTTGAAAAGGCGCGCCACGACCTCATCGAAAAAATCGCGGAGAACGACGACGAGATGATGACGAATTATTTGGATGGCAAAGATCCGGCGCTTGATGATCTTCGCCGCATTTTGCGGAAGGCCGTCATCGCGAACAAGATCATTCCGGTCTTGTGCGGCTCGGCGCTCAAAAATAAGGGCGTGCAGTTCATGCTCGACGCCGTCGTCGAATATCTGCCGGCGCCGACAGATCTGCCGCCGGTCAAAGGCACCGATCCGAAAACCGGCGCAGAAATCCACCGCTCGGCGAGCGATTCAGAACCGTTCACCGGCCTTGCGTTTAAAATTGCGACCGATCCCTTCGTCGGCAATTTGGCGTTTTTCAGAAATTACGCCGGCGTCGTGAAGAAGGGCACTTACGTTTACAATTCCACGAAAGGCATCCAGGAGCGCATCGGCCGCATCGTTTTGATGCACGCAAACCAGCGTGAGGACGTTGACGAAATTTACGCCGGCGAAATCGCGGCAATCGTCGGATTGAAAGACACGACGACCGCGGACACAATCTGCGACCCGAATGCGCCGATTATCCTCGAGGCGACGACCTTCCCCGAGCCGGTCATTGGCGTGCGCATCGAGCCGAAGACGAAAGCCGACCAGGAAAAGATGGGCACGGCGCTGCATCGCTTGGCCGATGAAGACCCGACGTTCCGCGTCGCGGGCGATCCCGATACCGGCGAGACGATCATCAGCGGCATGGGCGAGCTGCACCTTGAAGTGCTCGTGGAGCGAATGAAACGGGAGTTTGGCGTGCAGGCGAACGTCGGCCGGCCGCAGGTGGCATATAAGGAGACCGTCACGAGTGAGGCAGAAGCTGAAGGGAAATACATCAAGCAGTCCGGCGGCCGCGGGCAATACGGCCACGTGTGGCTGCGCGTGAAGCCGCTCGAGCGCGGCGCGGGGTTCGAGTTCATTGACGACATCAGGGGCGGCGTCATTTCGAAGGAATTCATCGGTCCGACCGAGAAAGGCGTGAAAGAGGCGCTCGACAAGGGAATCTTGGCCGGCTATCCGGTGGTGGACGTCGAGGTGACTTTGTACGACGGCTCGTTCCACGAAGTGGACTCGTCCGAGGCGGCGTTCAAAATCGCGGGCTCGATCGCGTTCCAGGAAGCGGGGCAGGCGCGCAAAGCCGGTGATCTCTGGAGCCGATTATGAAGATCCAGATCATCGTGCCGGAGAATTTCATGGGAGAGGTGACGGGCAACGTGAACTCGAAGCGCGGCCGCATTGAGGCGATCAACGACCGACCGGGACTTAAAGTGATCGACTGCAAGATCCCGCTTTCCGAAATGTTCGGCTACGCGACCGAGCTGCGTTCCATGACGCAGGGCAGGGGCAGCTTTACCATGGAGTTTGACCACTATGAGCCGACGCCGGCGAACGTGGCGCAGCTGATTATCGAAGGGAAGAAAAGATGATAGAAAAAAACGAAGGCGGTCTTCAAATCCGAAAAGAAGACCGCCTTCGTTTTTTTTGTTTCCGTCATCCCGAACCTGCCGCCGCCTTCAGGCGCCGCTCATCGGAGCGAGCCTCGCCTCAAGGGCGCGAGCCTCGCTCAAACGAAACAAAGCCACCGCATTGGCTTTGTTTCGTTTGAGCGGGTGAGGAGAATCGAACTCCCGTCCATAGCTTGGGAAGCTATTGTACTGCCACTGTACTACACCCGCATTATGGAACATTTCGCAGATTGGATTAGTCGATTTTTCGCGCCTGAAGCGTACTGCCACCGTACTAATCCCGCGACTGTTGCCGCCGACATTCGGAGTGGCTGACGATACTGAATGTCGATGACCTTATCCATTCTTTTTAACAGAATAAACGCAAAGAATCCAGCCGCAGGTGGTTGTTTTACGTACATTTGACTTATGCGGCAGACTATGGTAAATAGATGGCAGATGCGGAAACTATTGAAAGATGGGATTCCGACATTAACAAGTTAAAAAAGGAGAGAAGCTATGAAAAAAGTGCTGTTTTTGTTGGTTCTTTGTGGCAGGATGGTTTCCGCCCAGGAAGCGGTTCCCGTGACAAAACAAGACCTGCAGGACCTTCGCAAGGAGGTTTTACAAGCGAAACGGGCAGCCGAAAGAGCTGCCAAGGGTCAAGATGCCGCCCGCTCCGCTGAAAAGCAGGAGCTAAATGGCATCAAGAGTGCGGTTTCGGAAAACTCCGAGGCGCAAAAGAAGGATGCAGCGACAGTCGCGGCGGAAATCAAGAAGCAAAGAGAACTGATTGCGACCGAGGCGGCGAAGAGCAGGCGCACCACTGTTTGGTTCGTCGGTTTGTCTTCCGTCGGTCTGCTCTTGATCGGCGGCACAGCGTTCGCGTTGTGGGTCCGCAAGGGCCGAAACGCGAAAACGCGCGCCGAAGCGTCTAGCGCGATCGGCATCACAACGAAGCCAAGTGGATCAACGCGGCTTCGGAACCCGGATATGCAGGCACTCCAAAAGCTAAGAGAGGAAACCGGTCGGATGAAATTTCCAATCATCATTGAATTGGAGGCGAAAAGCGGTTTTGCCGCTAAGCCCCCGGTTGAATGTGAAGCAATATTTCCAGAAGGACAGTTCCGACCCGTCGTTTTTTTCCCGAATGAAACCGATCCGGTGAGTTGGGAAAAGCGCAAACCTCATGCGGCAATCCTCGCCGAGAAGATGTCGCAAACCAGTTAACCTGTTAACGTACTGATTTCAACTGCGAAACGCGAGGACCTGAAACGTTCTGCTTGACCTACCGTTCAAAGCGGACCATCACCTTTAATCAGGGATTGGTTACGCGGAGAGTGTGCGCCTTGCCGGAATGCGACCAAACGAAGCCGTCAATAGCATTGAAGAAGCGGACCATCACCTTTAATCAGGGATTGGTTACGCGGAAGCAATGACTCGACGCGCCGCAGTTTGGTTGCCGACAGTTCTCAAACTTTCGAGAAGGAGAAGGAAATGAAAAAGGTAATTAGCTTCAGCTTCATCGCCTTCGCGCTCTCGCTTGGTTTGGGGATTCCCGGACAGGCGCGTGCGGCGAACGGCGGATGCGGTGGACGAACCATGATCCATCGCAAGATTAAGACAGGTGATACGCTCTCCGCGATTGCCCTTAACGAGTACGGAAACGGGACACGGCCGTACTACGAGCGCATCGCGCTCGCGAATGGGATTCAGAATCCCGACTTCATCTACGGGGATGACTGGCTCGTCATCCCGTGCCCCGAGAACGCAAAGCAGTCGGCGGAAAACGACATTCAGCAATCGTCGCTGCAGTTCGCTGTTCCGCGCGTTTTGGCGGCGGTGCGGCAGGTGAAAATGGCGACGATGGACGACCCTCCGGAGATGCCGATGGCGGTTGTCTCAAACGAAGTCGCTCTCCCGATTTTTGCTGATATGAAGCCGACCTTCGACAAACCGGCAGAACCGACACGGCCGGAAGTTCCGGCGTCCAAGCCGAATGTTCCTGCGCCGAGCGTTCCTGCCCAGCTGAAAGTTGCCGCGAAACCAGCGGCAGCTCCAATGGCTTTAAGCGGTACTGTTCAACGTACCCGCCGGACTTACGTCGTAGCGCTCAATATTCCGGGCGCAACGGCGAAGTCAAACGGAATCGTGCCAGGCACCTTTCCGGCCGTCTATTTGGAAAACCAGAAAAAGGACGGCGAGTGGGGGAAGCGGCACAAGACGGTCGCCGTGGTCAACGAGACCGCAGGCGGCTATGTCAGCCGTTTATTCCTCAATCGCGCACCGGCGAGAAATTCCGCGGTTGCGATTGACTTCGAGAATGGAAATTCCATCGAAGTTGCGAGCGACCTGCTGAAAGGCGTGACGGTCGAGACGGTTATTCCGCCGACACCGAAGAAAAAGCGCTACAAGGCGCTCGCCGCCGCGTATCGCGTGAAGACGCCGTTCTTGCTCGCGGCATTGCGGTTCACGGCGCCGACGTTGGCTCAAGGAGGCATGGGGTTTGTGACTATGGGTCCTCTGGGGCTTGCGATGGCGCCCGTTTCGCTCGTTGAAAATCTGGCGATGAAAAAGATCGCCGGCAACCAGCGCACGATGGCGGCGGCGGAGCATCCGTCGCTGCACGTAGATTATCTGCTCGCCGATCAGGGTGAAAAGATCGGCGCGCAAGACACGAGGATCAGGACGCTTGAGTTTGAAATCCAGTCGCTGCAAAAGCAGATGGATTCGCTCCGGCAGACGGCAACCAACCCGAACCCAACATCAAGGAGATCGAAATGAGACCGAGAACGTTCGCGTTAATCGTTGCAGTATTTAGCGTTGCGTTCGGGCAAAGCCCGGCGCAGCAAACCAAACAACAGTCCCCGACAGCTCCGTGCCCGTATGGCTGCGCTCCGCCGCCGGCTGCCAAGAAAGCGGCAACCAAAGTGGCGGTGCGCCCTCCGGCACCCGCTCCCGCACCCGTCGTGGTGCAGGGCATTACGACCGACCAGATGAAGGAAATCCTCGAGGCGGCGAAACCGCAACCGCAAACCCAGCCGCAAATCGTGGTGGTACCCCAACAGCAGCAAGTGCCGACGGGTCCGACTCCGATGGAGGTGGCCACGTTGACTTTACTGAAGCAGCTTTCGGAGAAGTCGGCTTTGGCTCCAGCGGCTTTGGCTCCGACGGTTGACCTGACCCCGCTCGAGCAGCGGCTCGACCGGCAGAATCATCTACAGGAGGAAAGCAACAAAATCGCCCGATCCACCAACAAATGGACCAAGGTTATCGCGGTCGAAGGCGCGGTCGGCGATGCCGGCATCATCTACGGCGACGTTCAGATGCATGGCATCAACCATAAGTTGACCCTGACCAATAACGATCTGGGCGGAATCAACAACCAGTTGATCGGCGTCCAGCAGCAGCTGCAAGGCGTTCAGTCGGGAATCCAAAACAGTACAACCCAGATCCTCGGCGGGATAACGGGCCTTCAAGGCACCGTCCAGCAGGGATTCGGTGGTGTTCAAACGGGCATTCAAGGTTTACAGACCACCGTCCAGAACGGCGACGGGCAAATCGTATCTGCCGTCAACACGGTTGGTACCAAAGTGGATGCCGTTGGCAGCAAGGTGGATGCCGTGGGAGCACAGGTGGCTGGCGTACAAACAGCCGTCCAGAACGGGACCGTCCAGACCGTAAGTGCCATTCAAGCGGTCGGCACCAAGGTGGATGCCGTGGGAGCACAGGTGGCTGGCGTACAAACAGCCGTCCAGAACGGCACGACGCAGGTCACGACAGCCGTCCAGAACGGCACGACGCAGGTCGTAGGCGCCGTCCAGGGCGGAACGACCCAGGTCGTAGGCGCAGTCCAGAACGGCACTACGCAGGTCGTAGGTGCTGTCCAGAACGGCACTACGCAGGTAACAACTGCCGTCCAGGCGGTTGGTACCAAAGTGGATGCCGTTGGGCAGGGCCTACAGACCACCACGGGTGCCATTACGACTGCAATTAACAACGCCGCCAAGCCCTCGGTCACCGTTAATGCATATGGCGGTGAAGGCGGTGAGGGCGGCAGTGGTGGAAGTGGCGGAGGCGGCAGCGCCAGCATCACCAATTCCGGGAACAGCTCCAGCTCGAGCTCGTCAGGGTCTACTTCCAGTTCGAATTCGAGCAGTAGCTCGAGTTCGGGAAGTAGTTCCACCGGCGGCAATCAGTAACAATCGTAGCGTCTCTCCGTCGGTAGTTTCCAATTGTGCCAGGCCCCATCTCGATGGGGCTTTTTTTTAGGATCATATAGAACCCATCTCAAAAATAGGCCAGCGGACTCTGTCCCGTCAGCTATTTTTGAGATAGGTTCTATGAAATAAGGCCTGGTTTGAGGCGGCTTATGTAATAGGTCCTAGGCCAGCCCTTGCGCTTGTGTTTTTAAGATATTTATGGTATAAGGAGAGCTGTGTCTGAACGAGCTCTTTAACAAGTAAATTTTTTCGGCTCTTTGACAATTTATATCCAAAAGGCCGAAAAAATACGAATTTTGCAAAGCCAAAATTCGTTTCTGGTTCGCGTGTCGAAAATAAAAATTCTTACTTTCATTTTCGCCTTGCTGCCAGAAATAAAAATAATAGATACGAAAAGAATGAAAAATTCATTCCGAGTTTTTTTCTGTGTTGTTTTTTCAGTTGTGCTT
>CAVUWW010000010.1:0-36199 GCA_963745135.1 uncultured bacterium
GACGGGACGCGTGGAGCGGTCACCGGTTTTTCGATGAGATCTTCAAAATCCTCAAGCGTTGTTCTTGGCGAGTGCCTATTTATAGGCATTAGAGACAACTTGCATTCTGAGAGGGCTTCCCTTCGCCACGAAAGGAACCTTCGGAAATATTTTTCATCTCCGAAATCTTCTCGCAAAGAACGCCGGCGATTTTTTAGGGTCTTTTTCTTGTGCCTTGTCCTTGTGCCTTGCGCTTTATTCCCCAAGATCTCCTTCACTGCTTTTTTGACGAGATTGAACGAATCATGGTCGTCAAAGATTGCAAAGTTCGGCTCGCGTCCCAACAATCTGCATTCCCGTCGAAAGAGTCGAGCGCCAAGGGAATGGAATGTCCCGATGTATGGTTGCTTCCTTGTCGCTTGTCGCCTGTCGCTTGCCGCTACCCTCTTCATCATCTCCCCCGCCGCCTTGTTAGTAAAAGTAATCGCGCAAATCCTTTCAGGATTGATTCCCTGCTCTATAAAATTAAGGATGCGCTCGTAAGTGTCCTGGTTCTCCCCGTGCCAGCTCCGGCGACAATCAAGAGCGGCCCATGAGGCGCTGCCACAGCCCGCTGTTGCGCTGCATTGAGCTTAATTTCTCTGGATTTTTCAGCCATTTGAAAATATTTTTTGTATCACTGTTGGCTATGCCCTATTGGCTATACCCCCTAGCGGGCTAGGCAATGTTGCGCCCTTTATGCTACCATAAAAAGCACTGATGAGAACCCATAATCTTTTCTGGAAGCTGAAAATTTCCAACAAGCCATTGACTGTGGCCGTTTTATTGGTAATAGGAGGCATATTTTCCGCTTTCTGGGTATTTGGAAAGTCAGAGTTTATCAAAGAACAAGCGGCTCCGAGAGCCGATTCCGCCTTCGTCCAAACCGCACAAGGCGCGAACCTCGACCCATCTTTGGTTGTGGAAGTGAATAATGCGGCTTTTTCAAGCTCGAACAGCGCAACGGATTTGACCGGTACTGACAGTCCCTCGACAGTATACCCAACGGGAGCCGTGACGGATCCGGGCGTATTGCCGGCTCAAAAGTAAATTCACGGATTTATGCGGATTCAAGGATGAATTGACGCGGATTATCCGTATTCATCCGTTTAGAATTCATTCTCCTTCAGCCGATAACTGTATGCTTCCGCCAAATGCCCGCTCGTGACGAATGTCTGTCCTTCTAAGTCGGCGATTGTGCGCGCCACTTTGAGCAAGCGATAATATCCGCGTGGGGAAAGTTTTGATTTGTCGAGCGTTTCCAGAAAATGTTCCGCTGACGCGTCGAGATTTGACAATGTCTCCGCCTGCCGCGAGCTCATTTCCGCGTTCGTGGCGATGCGCCGTCCGCCTAGAATTTTCTTGAATCGTTCCAACTGCCTGCGTTTGGCATTCCCAACCTTCGTTTTTATATCAGGGCTTGTCGCTTCGTATCCTTTTTTCTCCCGCAGTTCCACGATATTCACCTTCCTAACCTTCACCTGCAAATCAATGCGGTCAAGCAGCGGCCCGGAGATCCTTTTTTGATATTTCTTCACCTCGTAGCCGGAACATTTGCAATCCTGCTCCTGGTCGCCGTAATATCCGCACGGGCAGGGATTCATGGCGGCGATGAGCGTAAACTTCGCCGGAAAAATCAGGGCGTGTTTCGCGCGCGACACGTGGATGTATCCCGCCTCCATCGGCTGCCGAAGCGCTTCAAGCGCGTTCTTTTGGAACTCGGGCAATTCGTCTAGGAAAAGGATGCCACGGTGAGCCAAACTGATTTCTCCCGGTTTCGGATTCGGTCCCCCGCCGACGAGTGCTACAAGCGAAGCCGTCTGGTGTGGCGCGCGGAATGGCCGTTCGCACATCAGCCCGCCATGACTCAGTCCAGCAGCGCTCCAGATTTTCGTTATCTCGATTGCCTCTTCGTGTTCGAGATCCGGCAGGATTCCCGCCAGTGCCTGCGCAAGCAAGCTTTTACCGACGCCGGGTGGACCAATAAGAAGCACATTATGAGATCCGGCTGCGGCGATGGTGAGCGCACGTTTTGCGTTCTCTTGCCCTTTGATTTCGGAAAAATCAGGGATAGAAAGCGATTTTGACGGTAATAATCTGAATTGTGTTGGCGCGACTGCTCTCGTCTCTTCGAGAAATTCAATAGCGTCAGTCAATTTTTCAAGCGGGATTATTTTGATGCCGCAGATTGCAGCCGCTTCGTTCGCGCTTTGCGCCGGAAGAAAGAGATATGTGAATCCCAATTGCATCGCCATCTGCGCAATATTCAACGCGCCATTCACCGGCCGCAACCGTCCGTCAAGCGCGAGCTCCCCCAAAAACACTTTGTCGCGTGTTTCAAATTCTTTTATCTGTTGCGTTGCGAGCAAATAACCAAGCGCGATGGCGAGATCATAATGCGAACCGGTTTTCTTCACGTCCGCCGGGGCGAGGTTCACGGTAATTTTGCGATTTTCTCGATTCGGCGGTTTGACGTCCGAATTTTTAAGCGCCGCATTTACCCGCTCCTTAGCCTCATTGAGCGCCTTGTCCGCCAAGCCGACTATCGTAAAATCGTGCAGGCCCACATTAAGGTCCACTTCCACCTCTATTAATTTTGCATTGATGCCCTCGAGCTCCGCCGAATAAACTTTTGCTGGTTTTTTTGGCATACCTCAGTACTAACACATTGAACATTAAAAAAATATTAAAAAATTCCAAAATTTCTGTGAATTCAGGTGCATAAATTGGAAAAGCCCTCCGTAGCGGAGGGCATCTTCAAGCGTTAAACTGGATACGTGGCATCCCGGCGACCGCCCTTGGCCCGCTTCGCCCGAGCGAAGACAAGGCGAGCGAGTCTCGCTTCAAGCGGAAGGCCGGGATCTACGCTTCCAATTACTTCTTCAACTTGCATTTCTTGCAGAATCTCGACTCCGGGCTTATATCCAAAACTGCATCCTCGATTTGTTTTCCGCAATCCTCGCAAACCCCATAACCGCCCGATTGTATTTTCCCAAGGGCAATGTCAATTTCACTAAGCCGGCCTTTCAAGTCATTGGCAATTGCGAGCTGGTTGCTCAGTTCTTCTGCCTCATCAGTTTCTTCATCTCCCGAATCAACATCCGTCCCAAATGACGACGGCTTCTCACTTTCCCTTATTTCGGCAAAAACCATTTTTCTTTCCTGCTCAAGCTTATTTTTATATTTTTGAATTTGTTCGTTGTTCATGGAAGTTATTAACACATTTTCGTCGAAAGAATGATTAATGTCAAGTTCGGCAAATTAATTGATTATATCGGCAAAATTTTTAGCTATATTAAATCAATTAAAAATCAACTTTTCATTAAAAAATTATTAAAAAAAGATTAAATTGCCGAATTTTCTTTGCCGGATTATTGCCGCATTGCCGGATTAATTGAAATATGAGATGCGAAGGGAATCTTCTTTTAATTCTTTTAAGATTTTGAAGATTCCCTTCGCATCTCATATTCCATTCGTATATCCAATTTTAATCAAATAATTCAATAAGGCCGTTTTTGCTACCGACAAACACTTTTGTTTGTCAAAATGTTTGTCGCCAAACATATAAATTTATTTAAATTGATTTTTTAGGCGTTGTTTAGCGCCAAACATCGTTTTTTGCTGAATTTTACAAAATATTAAAATTTTTAATGCATATTTATTGGCAAACATTTTGAAATGATTTGAAATAATATGTTTGTCGCTAAACAATGAGATAAAAGAAAAATAAATTATATTTTGATGTTTGTCGCTAAACATCTCTTTTATTTCAATTTACTTGAATTGTTTGCCGACAAACATCCCAAATTGTATGTTTAGTTGCAAATATTTGCTTAATAATTATAAGAATCATTATATTTTCAGTGTTTGTCGCTAAACATCACAATAATTTCATTTAAATACCATTGTTTGCTGTCAAACATTTTATATAAATTTAAATAATGAACAAATCTGAAACAGGAAAAATCGGTGAGGATATCGCTTGTGAATATCTTACTAATAAAGGATATAAAATACTGCTTCGCAATCATCGAGAGAAATCAGATGAGGTCGATGTTATTGCGAAAGCGAAAGACAAAACACTTGTTTTTATAGAAGTCAAAACAATGCAAGGACCATTGGATAGCTTATCTGGGCTTGTTCCGGAAGATCAATTGACTGGAAGTAAATTTCATAAAATAAGCCGTGCGTGTAGGGTGTTTGCCGCTAAACACCCTAATTTGATCAATGACAAAAAAGGATGGCGGATAGATCTTGTGGCCATAACATTGGGAGAGAGCGAAAATGATTTTCAAATCACCCATTATGAGAATATTTGAATATTGACAGTATATTAAATAATACTTATAATTAATATGTTACACTGTAACCATGATTATTTCTCCGGAAGAACGCGAGAATGAAAGAATTTTATTTGATACGGAACGGAAGCGAGTTCCGGATCTCTTTTTGCGCGAGCCGACAATTGACGATGATGATGCGTTGCGATGGATTGGCATTGAAGAATTTCTCGGTCATCGTCCAATAGGATATCTGAAGTTGATGCCGCAAGATTTCATTGTGGAAGAAATATCCCGTGATGGCGCTATGCATACCGTCGAACTCGGCAATCTTGAAATGGCAAAAGAGTTGGAAGGTGGAACTTACTACGTTGATCTTGTGAAGATGGGAATTTCCACTCTTGAGGCAAAAGATGAGCTTTTGGAATTACTTGGTCTTGAGGAAAAGAGCGTTGGATATGCGGGGATTAAAGATCGCCTCGCGCTTACGTCACAAGAGATTAGCTTGCGTGGCCTTAATAACCCAGAAAAGCTGTTGGGCATCAACGCCGATAATTTTTTCCTGAAAAATCTCCGGCGCGGAAAGGGCGTGCTCGTAAACGGCAATTTGAAAGGAAATAGGTTTACCATCACGCTTCGAACTCCGGAAACGATAACTCCAGCGCTAAAAAAAGAGATGGAAGAGAAAATGGAAGATATCAAAGCTGATGGTTTTTGGAATTTTTTCTATTTCCAGCGCTTCGGCGCATGCGGTACGCCGCGACTTTTGAGCCATTGGCTGGGTCGTCTGCTTGTGAAAGGCCAATACGAAGAAGCAGTCAAATTATTCTGTACCCGCACTGGGCCGAACGAGATTCCTTATATCAACGCGATTCGCGAAGCGATGGAAAGGAAATGGGGCGATTGGAACGCCATCATGGCGCTTATAGATTGTTTTCCCCTTTATTTTTCTTATGAACATGCGTTTATCGGTCATATCATGAAAAAGCCCGATGATTTTTTGGGTGCGCTCCGTTTGTTCCCGGATCAGATACGCCTTTGGGTCTACGCTTATGCTTGCTATCTTTTCAACCGCAAGATTTCGGAGCTGATTAAAAAGGGGAAAGTGCCACTCGCTTTGCCGTTCATCACTTCATACAATCCGAACGATTGGAAGCCATACCAAAAATTTCTCGACGAAGATGGCGTAACCCTGCCGAGCCGCGCATACCAGGATTTTCCATTTCTTTACATACAATCACGCACCTGCCCGACGCTGCAAAAATTGACCGTGCACAATGTTGTGTTTAAAGATAAATCGGCAGTATTTTCTTTTTCCTTGCCGAAAGGATCATACGCAACAACATTCCTTATGAATTTTTTCACCCTTACGACGGGACTTCCGATCGTGCCTGGGATTTCTTCTGAAACTATAGATCCATTTGAAATTCTTGGTGTCGGAACGCTCGCGCCGTTGCTCAAAAGATTCAAAACAGTGCTTGATAATCGGCAAATGGATTTGGAAGGGAATATAAATGCGGTTGAAAAATAGAAGACGGTCTTCAATAATAAAAATGGGCTGACCCGTAGGTCAGCCCTGAAGCCCTAGATGCGCCCTAGGCGGCGGTTGTGGTATCCGAGGGAATGACGGCGTGGGTCGAATTGTTTTCCAACGACCAGTCGCCGCTGTTGTAGTGAAGCGTCTGCTCCGGCCTCTTGCCATCAGGCTCGCGCCCGATACAATTCACCGTATGCTTGCATTCGCCGTCCGGCTGCAGCGCGTTGGCCCAAACATGGACAAACGCGAATGAGCCGGAGACGAGGCGATTGAACTTCTCCCATGGGAAATCCATGTATTCCTCCGCGCCGCGTCCATTGATGAATGCCACGGTGAGGAAACGGCGCGCGTCCTGGCCGGTTCCCATGATGAGCACGGAGACGTTCGCGATAACGAAACCGGCTTCGCGAAGCTCGGCGATGAGTCCGGAGACGACAACGCTTTTCCAGCCGCCGCTCGTTTTTCCGGAGACCGGACAGCCGGAGTCGGCGCTCTCAGGGAGGTATTTGTCCCTCTTTTGCTCCGGCCGGGCGTTGTAGGCATCGCGTCCGAGCTTTTCGGCTTCCATCACGTGATCCGCTTCCAGCTGTCGCCTCTCCGACCAGAGCCGAAAATCCTTGTCGATCGAAGCCCAGTTTTTCCAATATTGGTTGTCGCCGAGCTTTACCTTGAAAAGGATTGTGTTCGGCCGAGGGGCGAGCGGCACTTCCTTCCCGAGGGGGTGAGAGCCGCAATGTTCGTATTCGTTCTGGCAGCGCGCGATGCCGCCTTTAATGCCAGCTTTGCATGCGTAAAAAATCCGTTCGAAAATGTGTTCCATTTAAGGAACCTCCGGCGTTGGTCGCCACCCAAATGGCTAGCCTTTTAAGCTTGCTGGTTACAGCATAGCAGATAACGATTTTTCTGTCAAGTATTGCGGTTTGACTAATTTTTGACATTGGTTTATACTTGTTTCCAGCTACCGGATTGATTTCCGGACGTAATATTCAGCAAATCAGCAAAAATAGAGAGGGAGGTGGCTACAGTGCCAACCCTTCAGTTCGCAAACTTGGGTTCCACTCCCGGCACTCCCGAAGTGTCGGTGACGGGAAACCCTTATGTCCTCATAGCAGAGGACTCGACGACGGCGCTTGTGTTCGACCTCCGAAGGTATGAAGTCAATCCTCCGATTGGCGAGCATGAGCAGAAGTTTAAACGGGTATTCGATTTCGAAATTCCAATCCTTTCCCGGTCGCGACTTCAGTTAATGAAGCCAACATGTAAGAATGGTCATCGTCCATTCCGGGAAACCCTCGATGAGGTTAAGCAAGTTTACGTTGTAAACCTCTCGGGGGCAACGCCTACCATCGTCGGATGGCGGCGGTTGAAGTGGCTGTTCCCGAATGCGGACATTTCAAAGGTTCCGCTCGGGAGAACCAATTGGAAACCGATTCTAGAAGAGAATGTGGGGCGCAACATTATCCGCTCCATTGAATCTTCTGGCCTCGTCGATCGCGGCGAGAAAATCGAAATCGATCCGTATACGCTGTTCCTGTTTAGGAGCAAAACGGGCGGGTCGGCAAGCATTCTTGTGACGGGAGAAGCAATGGGTCGGCAGTTTGCTTTTTTCTTCGGCGCGGGTGCATTTCGGGAATTTTTCCGGAGTGAGGGGAGTGGAAGCGAAGGTTCCTTCTGGAGACCCGACAAGATCCACATCCTGAGCGCCGGCACGTGGCATTTCTTTTATCCTCCGTTTTCATTGCCTGTTAAGTTGCCCCAGTAGGGTGGCTTGACAGGCCTTTTTATTTGGTATATAATGGGTGACAGTGCTGGTTGCTTTTGATGGTTTTCCAACCTCAAGCGGCCAAGACGATTTCACAATTTCGTTTAAAAGGAGAACAGTATGGCGAAAGCCAAAGAGAAGGGCATCGAGCTCGGAAAGGGCTTCGATAACTTAAAGCAGAGGGTCGAAGATGCGAACATCAAGCTGGCGAAAATCTCGCCGGTCGAGGTGATTGGTAGATTGGGGCCCTCGAAGCTCCGGTCGCCGGACGAAGATCGCAAGGTTCGCGAAGCAACGAAGGGGTTGATCGTGGATATCCAACAGCACGTTCAACTTCTCGGTGAAGTTCTCGCCGACAGGGAGAGCTTTGACTTCCAGCGGGCTGAAGTTGCCGCGGAAGAAGCCGATCTGGCGAAGTGCGTCGCTAGCGTGAAGGGTCAACAGGGCATCAACGAAGTCCTGCGGGAGTACATGTTCTCGATGGCGCGGTGCTTCCCGCGCACGTCGATCGGCGAGAACCATTTGACAGATCAGGGGTTTAAGATCGGGTTCTTCCGGCATTCGTCCGGGAAAGGTGAGTTCTCGCTTGACCTTTTGCTGACTGATCCGGCGACAGGCCAGTGGAAGAGGACGAAGTTGTCCTCGGATGTCCCACTCGCCATCCGCGTCATGTCCCTACTCCTGCCGTTCGACGCCGAAGTGCGGAAGGTTCATGACGAAGACGTCGCAGACCGGAAACGGCGCGTGGCAGCCCTGAAAGATGGAAGCGCGCCATTACTCGACGTGCTTATGAGCGGCAGTGGCGAAGCATTCTGCCATTCGCCGGAACAGAAGGAGCGGCATTTCGCCGAGGCGAACTTCCGTCTTTACGTGCAGGATGGCCTCATTACGGCCATCGGCGCCGTCGGTGGCAAACTCGCCGAGTCGCTGGAGGGTGTTTCAATTACGGTCGACTGCTTGCGCTACAACCGACGGATTGACGACGCCGAGACCGCCGAGGCGCTCCGCAAGAAGATTGCGCTGCGGCGGTTCATCGAAGATGGTATCGCCTACGCAAAGAAACAGAAGGCCGAAGCCGCGGCAGCCATTACGGTTGTGGCGGCGAGGGAGAGAATTGCCAAGCAAAAAGCCGCGAGTACCCATGCGACGACTGGGGAATCGATCCCGGTGCCGGCGGTGGAATCCGCTCCTTCCGAAACCAAACCCGCGGCCGAATAGCGGCCACCGCAGACCCCGCGCCCGAGCAGTAATCGGCTCGCGGGAGGAGTCAGTAGTACCTTACGGGGCTTCCATTTTGGAGGCTCCTTTTTATTTGAAAATAGTATCAGCTATTCAATTTTCCAATGAGATTCTTCGGCTGATGCCTCAGAATGACAAGAATAACATTTTCATTTAATCTATTCGTATAATTCTGGTATACTGAACTTGCCAATTTTTTAAAAGCATGGATTCCCGCCTTCGCGGGAATGACAGAATAAAAACTAAAATCTCATGTCAAATTTCACCAAAAACATCCTCTGGGCGGTGGTCACTTTGATCGTCATTTCCTTGATTTTTTCTTTGTTTGTCGGGTCGGGCAAGCAGCCGGAGAGTTTGAGCTTGAACCAGCTGGCGACTGACATCAATGCGGGGCAGGTTTCAAAAATTGTCGTGAATGGCGACAATCTGGCTATAACACTCACGGACGGCACAAGCGCGGTTTCGCAGAAAGAATCGGAATCGGGCCTTTCGGACACGCTGAAGAATTTCGGCGTGGATCCGCTGGCGCTCCAGAAAGTCAGCTTGACGGTACAGGACCAGTCGGGGTGGGCATACTGGGCGGAGGTTTTTGGTCCGACGCTCCTGACGCTCCTCGTGCTCGGCCTGATTTTCTGGTTCATGTTCCGCAGGGCGCAGACGGGCGTGAACCAGGCGTTCAGCTTCGGCCGCTCGAACCTGCGGCTTTCCACCTTCAAGGACAAGGTAATGTTCAGGGACGTTGCGGGGCTCAAGGAAGCGAAGGAGGAATTGATAGAGGTGGTGGATTTTTTGAAAAATCCAAAAAAATTTCTGGATCTCGGCGCCCGGATTCCTCGCGGGGTTTTGCTGATGGGGCAACCTGGAACGGGAAAAACTTTAATAGCAAGGGCTGTCGCGGGCGAGAGTAACGTGCCATTCTTCTACATTTCCGCTTCGGAATTCGTTGAGATGTTCGTCGGCGTTGGGGCGAGCCGGACGCGAGACGCTTTCATGACGGCAAAACGCGCGGCACCTTCAATCCTTTTTATTGATGAGATAGACGCGGTTGGCCGCCAGCGCGGTGCGGGTGGCGGCGGCGGAAATGACGAGCGTGAGCAAACCTTGAATCAAATTTTAGTTGAAATGGATGGCTTCGACCGCGATACGCGGGTCATTGTTTTGGCAGCCACGAATCGCCCGGACATTTTAGATCCCGCGCTCATGCGTCCGGGGCGTTTCGATCGGCGCGTGATTTTGGATCTGCCGGACTTGAACGACCGCGAGGCGATTCTCAAAATCCACGGACAAGGCAAAATAATTGATAAAGGGGTGGATTTGCGGAAGGTTGCCGTACGGACACCGGGCTTTTCAGGCGCTGACCTCGCAAATCTCATGAACGAGGCAGCATTGAGCGCGGCGATGCACAATAAAAGTTCCATCGGACAGAACGAATTCTTCGAGGCGGCTGAAAAGGTAATTCTGGGGCCAGAACGGAAGAGCCGCGTGATTTCAGTAAAAGAAAAGGAGATAACGGCGTACCATGAGGGTGGGCACGCACTTGTCGCGGCGGCGGTGAAGGATGCCGATCCGGTGCATAAGGTTTCCATCATCAGCCGCGGGTTTGCCGGCGGTTACACGATGAAGCTGCCCCTTGAAGACCAGCATCTGAAGACGCGCCAACAGTTTCTTGCCGATCTTGCCATGATGATGGGAGGATACGCATCGGAGAAGCTCACTTTCGGCGATGTTTCTACTGGCGCTTCGAACGATTTAAGGGAAGCATCGGAGCTCGCGCGCCGGCTTGTCACAAAATATGGCATGAGCGACCTCGGCCCGGTGACCTTTGGTAAAACGGAAGAATTGCTCTTCCTCGGCCGCGAAATTTCCATGGAAAAGAACTATTCCGAGCGCGTAGCTTCCGAAATTGACGAGCAAGTGCGAGGTTTTGTGATGCATGCCTACGAGATTGCCAAAAAAATTTTGAAATCGCACAAATCGGCGCTCAAAAAGATAGCGGACACGCTGATACAGAAGGAAACGCTCGAGCAGGAGGAATTCTACGGACTCCTGAAGCCGTTCAAGATCAAGCCAATTCCCGCGTAAGGGTAGATTTTTGAAGACTCCCTTCGCCATGAAGGGAGTCTTCAATTTGATATAATTAAAGAAGGTAAAGGTCGATAGAAAAGACCTAAAATAACGATAAATGAAAGCTATTCACATTATTGCCTTCATCCTGCTCGTCATTGGCGGATTGAACTGGCTTTTGGTTGCTTTTGGCTGGAACCTCGTGGAAGCGATTTTCGGGGCGGGATCAGTTCTCACGCAAATTATTTATATTCTCGTCGGACTTTCAGCGATCTTGCTCATCTTTACCCATAAGAAGGATTGCAAGACGTGCACGGCGTAGATTTCCTTAAAACAAAAAAGCAGCCCGATGCGATGGGCTGTTTTTTTGTTTTTTCCGTCATCCTGAGCGGCAGCGAAGGATCTCATCTTGTCAGTCTATGATATTCTTCGCCTAGTGGCTCATAATGACAAACTTTATTTTTTCAAAATTCCGCCGTGAACTTCGCCTTTTCTCCTTGTTGGAATGGATGCTTGATTTCCTTCATCTCGGTTGCAAGGTCGGCAATGTCAATGAATTCCTTCGGTGCGTTGCGGCCACTCAAAATCAGGATTTTATCCTCCGGAAACCCTTTTATCGCCTCGAGGACTTCCGCAACGGTCAAAAGTCCCAGTGAAATTGCGACATTCACTTCGTCGAGGACAATCAAATGCCATTTGCCGGAATTCTTTTCCTCAATGAAGGCATCGAGCGCTTTCCGCGCCGCTTCCTTGTGTTTTTCGATCGGCAACTTGTCGCCGAGGATTCCAACGAATCCAAGTCCCATTTTCCTGATCGCTAATCGCGAATCGCTAATCGCGAATCGCTTTCCAAATTCATCTTCCCCGGAAATCCACGGTCCCTTGATGAATTGGATCATCAAGGCCGCCTTCCCGCGCCCCAAAACGCGGATCATCTGGCCCAAAGAGGCGGTCGTTTTGCCTTTGCCGTTGCCGGTGAAGAGGAGGATCATGCGGGTGGTTTACCACGAGCGAGCCTCGTTTTTACGAGGCGAGTCGAGTGGGCCAGGAAGGACTCGAACCCTCGGTCGTCTTGGTATAAGCAAGATGCTTTAGCCGCTAAGCTACTGGCCCATAAAATAATCGCTCATAACCTTCAAGCCCATCATCATTTTCTTTCCTAGCATAGCATCATAAACAAGCACATTACAAGTTCCATGCCCGAAGCCCCTCTTATAGGAGAGCGAACTAAATTTACTGTCTTTTATGTGTGGTTTTCTAAATTGTGTTTCGGAAATTCCAAGCATCTTTGCCCAATATTCTGTCTCTTTTTTAATATTCATATCTTTATAGAAATGCATTCGAATTTTTAAGTTCTCTTTTTTAAGCCCCAAAATATTTTTAAGCCAGTATATAAAAAATTTAATCATTGCAGGATCAGTGTTTGAAAAAGCTAATTGTTTCGATAAAGTCGACTTACCTCCTTCGCCCCAATAGAGAAATAAGCCCGCGATAAGTAATTCTCTACGAGATAGGGGTAAAAGTTCTTCTTTTTGTTTTTTATATATATCGGCAAGCTTGGCGTTGCGCTTCTTTTCCCGCGTTTCTCGATAATGCTCGATTCTTTCTGCGTTGAAATCTCTTAATTCGCGGATTTTTTCAGGTGACAGTGGGTAATTTTGAAGCCATAAACTTAACGACCCCTTACTTACGAGGAGCGTGGATCTAATTTGTTTATAACTCTTCCCGAGCTTTCTTAGCCGTATTGCTTCTTCTTTTTCTTGAAGTTTGGCCATATTTATGAACCTTATAAAATAAGATTATTATATTATAATTCAAGGTTCACAAATTGCAAGCGCAAAACTAATCAATGTGGCAATATTCAATTTTTGTCACTGACCGACTATCTTGTCGAACGTGTCCATCGAGCGGTTTGCCTGCGCGTTGTAGTTGTTGATGGCGTTCACATCGGTGTTGATCTGGTCCACAAGCGTCTGCACGTCGGTGTTGCTCCATGTTTTGCCGGTGAAATGGTTTTGCAGAACGTCGAGCAGCTTGCCGAGGTCGCCGCTGTAGTTCACGAGCTGGTTGATGAGCGCAAGGCGGCTCGAGATGGATTCGAGCGCCGCCTGTTGCGCGTCAAAAGAAGAAATGTCGGAAAGCGAACGCGTCATCGCACTCACTTGATTCGACAATTCCACGGCTTCGTCCCGCAGCTCCTGGCTTTGGGTGACGATTTGCGTCGTGAGCGTCAAGGCGTCGGTGTAATCACCCTGTTTGTCGTAGTCATTCACTTTTTGGAGGTCCGCAGTGGATTGGCTGGAGAGATCCACGATTTGCTGGGCGATAACGGCACCTTGCTGCCGTGCTTGCGTGAAATCCTGCGGCACATCGTTCCGGCTTTGCCAGAGCGTTATAACCCCGTATCCAACTGCTATGATAGCGATAAACCCAGCGATGACTTTCGTACGTCGGGACATTGCTTATTTTTAGCAAAACGGATGGAAATAAGCAAGACGTTATTTGCTAATTCAAACGAATTAGCAAATAAGAAAATGCTTGAAAATATGGGATTTAAAATGTAGAATTTAGGACATAGAAAACTCGCGGGTATCGTATAACGGTATTATGTCACTCTTCCAAGGTGAAGACGCGGGTTCGACTCCCGCTACCCGCTCATTCACAAAAGCATACTTATTCTAGCCCGCGCGAAAACGAGTTTGCTAGAACGCGCATACTTTTGTTCGTTCGCCTTGTTTATAAAAATAGAACAGACCCTCCTTTTGGGTAGGGTCTGCGTTTTCCGGCGTCCGCCGGAGGGATGATTTGTTGGTCGGGCGATTATGCTCGGCCTGATAATAGCTGTTAAGTTATAAAGGGGGCAAATGATTGCTTCTAAATTCAGGATAGCAAGTGCGCAAAATCCGTCAACTTAAGTTATCCACAGGCAGGAAAAAGAAATATGCCACTAAAAAACAGTTGCCGCCCGCTGTTTTTTAGGAGCGCATTTCTTTTTCCTACCGTTACAATTTTATTCTAAAAAAATGTTTTTTGCCGATGCGGACCACTTCACTGCCGTGTATGGCAAGCATCTCTTGGGGATTCTTGATTACTTTCCCATCAAATTCAAATCCGCCCTGCTCAATGAGCCGCCGCGCTTCACCTCGGCTTTTTACGGCGCCAGAAGCAACGGTCAATTCTAATGCGGAAATATTTTCACTTTTCAATTTCAGCTCTGGGACATCATCAGGAATCTCTTTTTGGGAAAAAAGTTTTTTAAAACCCTCTTTGGCTTTTTCGGCGGCTTTTTCGCCGTGATACAATTTTACAATTTCAAACCCGAGCTGTTCTTTAAATTCCTTCGGTCCCAACTCCTTTTTAAATGATTTTATCTCCTTTTCGGAAAGGTCGGTGCAAAAAATAAAGTACTTTTCAGTCAAAACGTCAGGGATGGACATTGTTTTTCCGAACATATCATCGGGCATGTCCTTTAAACCGATGTAATTCCCGTAGCTTTTGCTCATTTTTTTCTCGCCATCGAGGCCTTCGAGCAGTGGCGTCGTTAAAACGTCCTGTTCGTCCATGCCGAAATGGCGCTGGACTTTTGCGGCCGGCGAGCAAATTGAGCAGTTGGTCGTTGCCGCCAATTTCGACATCAGCACGGATTTTCACGGAATCGTCAGCCCTGCAATAGGGGATAGAGGAGTTCGGTAACCGTCACGTCGCCGCCTTCCGCAAGCCGCTGCTTGAAATCCGAGCGCCGGAGCATTTGCTGCATCGTGCCAGCGGCTGTAAGCTGGAAAAGCCCTTCCGTACCTTCCCTTAAAAACCATTCGCTGTTATGGTGGACTTCCGCCTTTTTGACATCAACGATCATTGAAGCCTGTGCCAAGTACTCTTTCATATTTACTTCGATTTCCTTCGCGGTCAGTGGTTTTCGAACATGGGAACGGCCGCTCGGGTCGCCGATCCGCGCAGTGAAATCGCCGATGATGAGAACGACTTGATGTCCCAAATCCTGAAACTCTTTCAGTTTCCGCAAAACGACCGCGTGCCCGACGTGTAAATCCGGCGAAGTTGGGTCAATGCCCAATTTCACCCGTAGTTTCTTCTCGGACTGTAGTGCTTTCCGCAGATGCTCTTTCTCAATGACCTCCTCCACGTTCCGCGAAAGCAGCTGCTCAATTTTTTCCTCCCGATTTTCCATTACCGATATCGTAGCATGAAAATAATGAAAAAGCACCGTTTTGCGGTGCTTTTTCCAATTCCCTGTCGCTTGTCGCTGATTCCATATCACTTTTTTATGATCTCATCAATCACCCCGTACGCTTTGGCTTCTTCGGCCGACAGCCAGAAATCGCGGTCGGTGTCCTTTTCGATTTTTGTGAGCGGCTGGCCGGTGAGCTTCGCGAGGATTTGGTTGAGCCGTTCTTTGGTCTTGATAATTTGCCGAGCGGCGATTTCCACTTCAATCGCCTGGCCTTCGGCGCCGCCCATCACTTGGTGAAGGAGGATTTCCGAATTCGGCAACGTGAACCGTTTTCCCTTTTTGCCGGCGGCGAGCAGGAATGCGCCCATCGAAGCGGCCATGCCGACGCAAATTGTGGAAACCTCTGATTTTACGTACTGCATCGTGTCATAAATCGCCATGCCGGCCGTGACGGAGCCGCCGGGGCTGTTGACGTAAATCTGGATATCTTTCTTCTTGTCCTCGTGGTCGAGGAATAAGAGTTGCGCGATAACAGTATTCGCTACGGCATCATTGATGGGTCCACCCAAGAAAATAATGCGTTCCTTGAGTAGGCGCGAGTAGATATCATAAGCCCGCTCGCCGAACTGCGATTTTTCGATGACGGTGGGGATAAGATATTGGTTTTCGGTATCCATATTTTTTATTCTGTCATCCCGGCGGAGGCCGGGATCCATGCTTCCAATCTTTCTTTCTGGAAGCGTGGATTCCCGCCTTCGCGGGAATGACAATTTGAATTATAAGAACGGAATCATCAACAATGCAATGATGTTGATTATCTTGATGACTGGGTTGATTGCGGGCCCTGCGGTGTCCTTATACGGATCGCCGACCGTATCGCCCGTGACTGCCGCTTTATGAGCTTCGGAGCCCTTGCCGCCAAGGTGTCCCTCTTCAATATACTTCTTTGCGTTGTCCCATGCAGCCCCGCCGGAAGTCATTGAGATCGCGACGAAAATGCCGGTGACGATTGAGCCCACAAGCAAGCCGCCGAGCGCCAAGGGACCGAGGATCAGCGCCACGGCTATCGGGACGAGAACCGGCAAAAGCGCCGGCACGACCATTTCCCTGATTGCCGCGCGGGTCACGATATCAATACTACGCGCGTAATCGGGCTTTTGGGTTCCCTGCATGACGCCGGGCATTTCCCTGAACTGTCGGCGCACTTCCATGACAACGCTGCCAGCTGCTTTACCGACCGCTTTCATTGAAATTGAAGCGAAGAGGTACGGAATCATGCCGCCGAGCAGGAGGCCGGTGATGATCCTCGGGTCGCTCAAATCGAACGAAAGCACCCCACCGCCCATTTTTGCCTGCAGGGTTTGAACGTATGCCGAGAAGAGTACGACCGCCGCGAGCCCTGCCGAGCCGATGGCATAGCCCTTCGTGATTGCTTTCGTCGTGTTGCCGACCGCATCGAGTGCGTCGGTCACTTCGCGCACGGATTCGGGAAGATGCGCCATTTCGGCGATGCCGCCGGCATTGTCGGTGATCGGGCCGAAGGCGTCAATCGCGATCACGATGCCGGCCATGCCGAGCATGCTCATCGTGGCGAGCGCGATGCCGTAGAGGCCGGATATCCAGTACGCGCTCAAAATGCCGACGACGATTACGATGACCGGCAGCGCGGTTGATTCCATGCCGACGGAAAGTCCGGTGATAATGTTTGTGCCGTGGCCGGTCTCGGATGACAGTGCGATGGAGCGCACTGGGCGGAACTTTTTCGAGGTGTAGTATTCGGTGATTAAAACGAGCAGGCCGGTGACGAAGATGCCGACGAGGAGCGGATAGAAGAGCTGGCCGAAGCTGAAGGCGAGCGCTGCCATGCCGGATTCTGCCATGGCACTTGCGCTCACGTGATTTGCGAGGAACCAGAAACCAATCAGCGCGAAGACGCTCGCAGCAGCCAATCCTTTATAGAGCGCGCCCATGATGGACTGGCTTTTCCCGAGGCGGACGAAGAAAACGCCGAGCACCGATGCGAGCGCCGCCACGCCGCCGATCATGAGCGGGAAAAGCACTGCCAATGGAAAATTTGGAAATGTAATGCTTCCCAAAATCATCGCCGCAATCGCGGTTACGGCATAGGTTTCAAAGAGATCCGCCGCCATGCCGGCATCGTCGCCAACGCAATCGCCGACGCAATCAGCGATGACGGCAGGGTTCCTCGGATCGTCTTCCGGGATGCCCGCTTCCAGCTTGCCCACGAGATCCGCGCCGACGTCAGCGCCTTTTGTGAAAATGCCGCCGCCGAGCCGGGCGAAGACCGAGATCAAGCTGCCGCCAAAGCCCAAACCGATGAGCGCGGTGACGTTTTGGGTCATGGCATAAAATATTGAAACGGACAAAAGCGCGAGGCCGACAACGAGCAATCCCGTGACCGAGCCGCCCTCGAATGCGACCGCGAGCGCCTGTTTGAGACCTGATTTCGCGGCTTCGGCGGTTTTCACATTCGCGTGAACTGCCACATTCATTCCAATATAGCCCGCAAGCGCCGAAACGACCGCGCCGACCAAAAAGCCGACCATCGTCGTAACATTCAGGAAAATGCCGATAATCGCGGCAACGACGACGGCGACCGCAGCGATCGTCTTATACTGCCGGTTCAGGAACGCTTTCGCGCCGATTTGGATGGCGTGCGCAATTTCCATCATCTTCGCGTCGCCCGCCGGATAGCGCGAGATTTTATAAATGAAAAACAGGGCAAACAGCACCGAGACAAGACCGCTTAGGATTGCAAACAGGATTGGCGACATGTTTTTATTTAATTTTTTATTTTTACTTAACCCTTTTGTCGTCATCCTGAGCCCGCAGGCGAAGGATCTCAACTGGCAATCTGGGTTACTGGGTGTCTGGGTTTTTAAACCCAGCGGCCTAGATGCCTAGAAACCCAGCAAACCCAGATAAGATTCTTCGCCTGAAGGCTCAGAATGACGGAAAGGGTGAAGTTATGTAATAATATCTTCTTTCTCCTCATCATCCACCGGCGGCGTTATCTGCTCCGACTCTATCGCCGCCGCGACGCCGCCCTCAAGGGCTTCGTCGGGTTTTGATTGTGAGCGGACGTCTATCTTCCAGCCGGTCAGCTTCGCCGCGAGCCGCACATTCTGGCCGCCCTTGCCGATCGCCAAGCTTAATTGGCTTTCCGGCACAAAGGCGCGCGCCTCGCGACGCGGCAAAATCTCCACACGCTCGACTTTCGCAGGAGAGAGGGAATTCGCAATGAATTTCTCAGGATCCTCGGACCACTCGGCGATGTCGATTTTCTCGTTGCCGAGCTCGTTTGTCACGGCATTCACGCGCGTGCCGCGCTGGCCGACAAGCGCGCCCACGGGATCTACATTATCGGCGCTTGAAGCCACGGCGACCTTTGTGCGGTTGCCGGGTTCGCGCGCAATGGATTTGATCTCGATCACGCCTTCTGCGAGCTCTGGCACTTCCACCTTAAAGAGTTCGACTACAAATTTCGGATGCGCGCGGGAAAGAATGATGCCCGGCAGGCGCGTGTCTTCTTGCACGGCGAGCACGATGAAGCGCAGCCGCTCTCCGGCGCGGTAATGCTCGTTCGGGATGGATTCGTTCGCGAACATGACGCCGATCGTACGGCCGAGGTCAATGAAAATATTGCCACGCTCGAAGCGCTGGACGGCGCCGCTTACGATCTGGCCTTCCTTGCCGTGCCACTCCTTCAAAATGGAATCGCGCTCGGATTCACGGAGTTTTTGCAGGATGACCTGCTTCGCGGTCTGGGCGGCGATACGGCCGAAATCGTCGTGCGATTCGAGCGGGAACGTGATCTCATCGTCCAGCTTTGCGTCCGACTTTATTTTCTGGGCATCCTCAAGCAAAATGTGCCGTTCCTCGTTGTAGCGCGGGAGCTTGTCCTCCTCGTTCTCTTGTGCTGTGTTTTGAAATTCGTTCTTCGTCCTTCGTCCTTCGTTCTTTTCTCCTTCCGCTGCTTCTTCCCCTTCTTCCACGAACCGCACCGTCGTTTCGTCCACGACCGTCTTCACCTGCCAAAACTGCAACTCACCGGTTTTTTCGTCCAGCTTGCATTTCACAATTTCACCCCGCTCGCCGTACTCGCGCTTATAAGCCGCCGCGATTGAAGATTCAATCACCTCCATTATTTTGTCCGGCTCGAGACCTTTTTCCTCCGCTACTTGCTTGACCGCTTTGGACAACTCCTTAATATTTAGCATGTTTTTGTTGAAAAAAGCCCGCGATTAACGCGGACTTTCACTTAAATTCCAAGTTTACTCGCTTATTTTGATTTGTCAAGCGAATTGAAACTTCACATATCTATTTTTAAATAGTAAATAGGTCTTATTCGGCCGAATAAGACCTATAACTCGGTTTCCCCGTTTTTTATTATTTTCTTCAGCAGCTTTCCAATTCCGCGGGCGACAATGTAATCGAGGAAGACGAAGAGCGCGATGCCGATCAGGAAATTCCACTCGAATTTCTTAAAATCGGCAACGGCGCTCAATGGTGAGAGGCCGGAGACGAGGCCGTAGGCAAGGCCAATAAGGATTGGCAGCCAGAGCAAAATCGAAAAGATGGAATTTTTCACAAACGCCCTGAACTTCATGCCGGTCCAGCCAATTGAAAAAATCACAGGCGGTGCCGAGCCGAAGATGAATTTTGAGAAGTAAATCCAGTACTTGCCGTTGTGCTGGAGAGTCTTTTCGGCTTTTTTATGGCCGGGCAGATGATTTTTCACCCATTCGCCGAAGCGCGTGTCGCGGGATTTTCGGCCGAGCGAATACCACAAAAGGTCGCCGCTGAAATCGGAAATGAAAATCACGAGGATGAGCAGTGGGAATCCCCAAAAGCCGAAGTTGGTTTGCGCAATAATCCAGAAGCTTACGAACGCCGAGATGTTCCCCAAGAATATCGTCGCGAGGTAAATAATAAAATAAGCCAAAAAAGGGTTTTGGCTCGCAAGCAGGGCGATGGCGGAAGTTAAGTTGCCCACGCTTCCAATTGTAGCAGAAATTGATTTACGATTTACGATTCATGATTTATGAATGATTATTCCTTAATTCTGAATCCTGAATCATAAATCGTAAATCATGAATCAATTTTAGCCATTACGCCACCTGGCTAATTTCCTTGAAAAATCTGCAAAATAGGATAAGATGGTGAATTGAAGCAAGAGATGGCGTCTCTAGCTTAATGGTAAAGCTCCGCTCTGTGGCAGCGGCAATACGGGTCCGATTCCCGTGAGACGCCCGTGACGGGAATTAAATCTGTGTAATAAAAAAGGCGGCAGTTTCCTGCCGCCGCGGTGCATCCTTTTGCGTCCTGTCGGTTTGCGTGAATCCGTCACGTCGGGGATCGATTTGCGGAAAAATCTGAAGCACCGCCTATTCGCATTGTTATTTTATATTTTTCTCCAAATATGGTATAACAATACGCAGTTCATAACGGTTTGAACAGGAAGGAGGTGCCGGATGGATCTCTCGCAACTGGAAGGGGCCTACGGGCGCTTTGAGAGAAATATCAAGGAAAAACGTTTTATCGAAAGGAATGTCGACGAAGCCTGCGCCAGAATAAGCGGTTTTCGCCTGATCCGACCTGATTCGCGGCGGTATCAGGAACCAGGGGAAATCTGTTTCGTCTACAAGCCGCCGCTTGCAAAGATCCGGGAAGGAAACGATTACAAAGTGATCGTTTGTTCGACGAAGCGCCGGCTCGGATGGGTCGGCAAGGATTCTGGATGGGTGATTATCGTTGCCGGTCCCGAGGGGAACGAGCGAAAGGTCTATTCTTCGTATCCCCTCGTTCGGAGAAGCGAGACTTTCTTTGACCGCTTGTTCTTTGAGGCGCGGGTTGCGCGGTGGCGCGTCCTCCATCGCCCATGCACTTGCGCCAAGGGATGTGAAGCGCCGATGCTGCTCGTGCCTCGGCGGGGTCGCCTGAAATCGCGATATTGGAAGTGCGCCCTCCATCCGGAGGACAAGACCCATAATCGGCGACTCGAAGACCTTGAGGAGCCGTTGCCCGATGAAGCCCTGGAATTGCGGAAAGCGAACCGGGCTAAGCGGAGAAAGCGGAGAGAAAAGGTCCGCAAGGCCGGAAGGGACCCGTTCACCGATTTTAAAGAACGGATGGCTCATCCGTGGGCCCGAAAAGAGGTGCAAGTGGATTTCGATTTTTAATACATGGGCGCTCCATGAAGGAGCGCCCAATTTTTTGTTCGCCGTTTCCAACTTTGCCAAACTCTGCCTCATTTCCGCCCGGTCCAGCGTCCTAAACATATCCCATTTTAAAAGTGCGCTGATTTGGAAGATCCGCAGGCCTGCTTTTGAGATGGGTTCCGGCATGATACACTGGCTGCATGCAGCCATTCGACTACGCCCAAGGACTGGTTTTCTTCCGGGACAAGCTCGTTCCCTTCGCGGACGCGAACGTGAGCATCGCAAGCTCCCCGGTCCTTTACGGATTGAGTGCCTACACCGTATTCGGCGTCAATTGGAACGCGGAAGAAAAAAAACGGTATGTGTTCCGGCTCAAGGACCACTACGCCCGCCTCGCGAACTCCGCGAAGATCATGGATTTCCATTCGTTCGCTGCCGCATGGCCCTATGAAAAATTCAAGGCGGCCATGCTCGGCCTTATTCGCGCAAACAAGGCCGAGGAGAGCGTCCTCGTGCGCGCCACCGTCTTCGTGGACGCACTGATCGCCGGAACCAAGATCCACGGCCTCCCGCACGCCCTCGCCGCCTACGTCTATCCCATAGGCCAAATACTGCCGCGCTCGGGCGTGAACGTCTGCGTGTCGAGCTGGACGCGGAACGCCGACAACGCCATCCCTTCCCGCGCGAAGGTGAACGGCGGCTACGCGAATTCCTCCCTCATGAAGAACGAGGCGATCCTCAACGGCTACGATGACGCCATCGCGCTCGACGCCCAAGGCCACGTGACCGAGTGCACCGTCGCGAACGTTTTCATCGTAAGGAACGGCAGGCTGATCACGCCCTGCGTCAGCGCCGACCTCCTTGAAGGCATCACGCGGGACAGCGTTATGGCAATCGCGAAAGAAATGGGCATCCCGGTCGAAGAGCGTGCCGTGGACAGGAGCGAGCTTTACATTGCGGACGAGGCCTTCCTGTGCGGCAGTTCCATACGCGTGACGCCGATCCTCTCCGTAGACAGGAGGACGGTGGGAACCGGCGCGGCGGGCCCCATCGCAAAAACGCTCGGCGAGCGGTTCGATGAAATCCAAAAAGGCGGCGGCTCGGCGGCGCGAAACGGATGGTGCCTGTCGGTTTGATCCGCCGTTGGGCTGCGGGCGCGAGCTCGGCGGCGCTGATTTTATCGGCAGGATTAGCCACCCGCCACCAGTAAAGAAGAAATTATTAAGATTCTTGAAAAAATGGGCATAAAGCCGAACGCACGGCCGCAGGATTTGAGCATAGACGACATCGCGACCATCGCAAAAATCATTCTTTAACACTTTAATTCCAAAATCTCGTACTTCCAGCGATCGCTGGAAGCACGAGATTTTTGTTCCGGCGACATTGAATGTCGTCGGATCCGTCAGATTGCGGAACACGGTCGAATTGGGGATATTATCTGGGTAAAGTGTGGATAAATCGCGCTTTGACAAACAAAATAAGGTACAATTAAGGTAAATGATAAGGTTCCATCTCAAACATGATTCCAGCCTGCGCTTCGAGCCAAATGCCGCAGGGTCGAGGCGCCAGGGCGAAGGCGTACCTGAAAGGTACGGCGAGCCCGCAGCAACAAAGGTCCCTGTGGCATTTGGCCGAAGCCCTTTGGGTTGCGGCGATTTTGCGCAATCACTGCGTTGGGGCTTCGGAGCCATAGCCACCGCTATTGTCTCCTCGCCCCGCCTTGCGCTTGCACAAAATTGCTCGCAACGCGGGCGGAAGCATGTTTGAAATGGAGCCTAACGTTAAGAAGCTAATTGTAGGATTCTTGATTTTGGCTGCGGGCGCAAGCTCGTCGGCGCTGATTTTATCGGCAAAGCCAGCAGCCAGCAGCCAGCAGCCAGCAGCCAGCGCCACACAAACCACAACCCTTTCAGGCAACGCGTTCGTTGATAATTCCGGCTACCAGAATACGGACGGTTCCGTCGCCGACCAAGCCCTCTCCACAACAACCGAGGCGATGGCAAGCGACCCAATGAACCTCACAAACGCGCTCGCCGATTCTTTCTTGAACGATCTCGTGGCATCGAATCCGGACGGCACCCAAACCGACGCGAACGGCAACAGCACCGTCACCCCGCCCGACGACCAAGCCATCCTCCAGGAATTTTCAAGCAACCCGGCGCTCGCAAATCTCCAAATTCCGAATTGGGACATTGAAGCCGCGGAGCAAAAAATCAACATCCAGAGCGATTACACGAAAGCGGACATAGATAATTATGCCAGTTCAGTTGGTAACGTTATAGATAAATACCTCCAATCAACCAATCTTCAGAGTATTTTGCAGAGCGACGATCCAACTGAAGCCGAATTCGCAGAATCCAATTTGGAATCGGCATTGCAAAACATCGCCGCCCTTCAAACGCCCGCCCCGCTCGCCGCTTTCCAAAAAAGTTTGGTGAAATTGTTGGTTTACGAAAAAAATTACGCGGCGCTTGCCGTAAATGTGTCAGACGATCCGGTAAAAACATCCCTCATCGCAAATGCGGAACAAACAAAATTCAATGCGGCAGCGCAGGAATTTTCCGAGCAATGGCAAAAAATTACCGGCCAACCGCTTTCCGTGAATAATGGAGCTTCAGAAATCGGAAGCATGACTTCCTTCCTTGGTAAGCTGTTCGGCATCCAAACGGCAAACGCACAGTTCGTGCCGGTGTTCGACGCGGCGGCTACGGCGGGTATCCATGCGAACACCACCATGTCGCTCAAAGATTACCTACAGGCATATCTCCAGAATGTCATCCTGCAAATAGAAAAAAACTTGCTGATGATGCTGGTCCAGCAAAAGGTCCTTACTTGGATACAAGGCAGCGGCGCGCCGCGGTTCATACAGAATTGGGGCTCAACCCTCGTCAATTCCTATGCGGCGGCGGCAACCAATGCTCTCAACCAACAATTCTCCTGCGTGCCTTCTTTCATGCTCCCAAGCTTGAAAATACTGCTCTCCACCCCGCAAGTCGGAACCGCGAACTCCTGCGCGGCGCAATGGCAGAGCCAGCTTGGGAACAACCTCCAAAATTTGCAGAATTTTTACAATAATTTCGCAAACGGCGGCTTCAATTCCTATTTCAGCCTGTTCCAGCCCGGCGGCAACGCATTCGGCGCGCTTATAACCATCTCCGACAACGCCGTGGCGGCGGGAAGCAACGCGCAACAGGCAACGCAAGCAAAGGTAACTTCAGCCCAGGGATATAACGGAAGCGAAACCTGCGGCGACAATTCTTTGGTTTACGTCCAAGGGAAATACCTGCCTGACGGCTCCCATTACGTTTGCCAAGACAATTCCAACGGGAGCACGTATTATGCGACGGTCGGCGCTGGCGGATCGGTCACTTGCGGCAGCGGGCAATCCCTCACCACCGCCGCGAACGGCAACCTCTGCGCGAACGGTTCCACGCCGCAAGTTACGACTCCTGGCAACGTGACCAATCAAGCCATGGGCACGGCGATGAACAGCACCCCGACGCTCATCGCCGGTTCCTACGAAATCACCGGACTTGCGGCGGCGTTCATCCAATCGCTCCTGAACACGCTCGCGCAGAGCGCTATAAATTACACTACCAAAGCGGCGCAAGGTGTCCTGCAGCCCTCCGACAGCGGCTTAACGGGCATCCCGGCGGACTTTGGATCATCAACCGTCATACAATCCGCCAATGAACTTTCGACCAATTCAACGCTGGCCAATCAGGGTGTCAGCTGCAACGCGGACAATCCAAACCCGGTGCTCGACGCGTCAACCCCGCAAGCGACCGTAAACTTCCAAGCTGTCGGCGGAGCGCTTGATGCGGACGGCTATCCTCCGACGTACACGTGGTCGTCATCGGACAGCGGCAGCGGAATCGGCGGCACGTTCAGCGAAACCTATGCGGCGGCGAATACTTACACCGTCACCGTAACCGCGTCCACCGACAACAGCTCGTCAACCTGCACGGTGGTGGTGACCAATTCGCCAACGTCATCGGGAACGGTTTGCGGAGGAACGACGAGCGGAAGCTGCTCCGACCCGACCACCCAGGCCTGCGAGCAAGCAACGAACGGGACGTGGAGCTGCCAACCGAATTAGGATATGGGGTATAGGGTCAGAAAAAACATGATGACCGATTCAAAAAATAAAAAGGGGCTGAAAAAGATAATCCTTCCCGCGCTCGTCGCCGCGCTGGTTTTGTTCGTGATGTCGACGCACGTGACTCATGCCTTTACTTTATTTGGCATTGGCGACATTGCTTACACAATTATCGGAAAAATCGCCTTTGGAGTTAGTTATATCATTGCCTTTATCGCTGGAATTGCGATTGCAATTGAAGCATGGCTCATTGGTGTAGTTCTCAATATGAACACCGGGGTTTTTAGTTCCGCCATTGTTCAAATAGGATTCAGCACAACGCTCGCCATCGCAAATCTTGGATTCGTTTTGGGCATCATTGTTATCGCTATCGCCACGATTCTCCGCAGGGAATCCTATGGCGCGAAACAGCTGCTTTGGAAACTCGTCGTTATGGCTATCCTTGTCAATTTCGGCCTCGTCATCATGGCTCCGATTTTCGGTTTCGCGAATTCGATGACGCAATATTTTCTGAATTGCATAGACCCGTCCGCCGGAGGGTGCAGCGGCAACGGAAACGGATTGACCAGCATGAATGACTTTGCGCAAAATTTAGCGGGGGCTTTCAATCCCCAAAATGGGTTTCTCGCACTTAACACGATAAACGGTACAAATACCCCACAACTCGCCGGAGTGCAAGGGGCTTTCGCCGCGACAGGATCCGATCTGAGCAAAATGCTCGTTCCTGTTCTGTCGTTATTTTTTGTGGGAGCATCATTGACCGTGATTGTAATCACTCTTGCGGCGTTCATTATCATGCTGCTCATACGCTATGTTTACATAGCCATACTCGCTGTCCTTCTGCCATTCGCATGGCTTATGTGGGTCTTTCCAAAATTAAGCCAGCATTGGAACAAATGGTGGAATCAATTCGTCCGATGGACGTTTTTCGCCCCCATTGTGGTTTTTTTCCTTTATCTCGCATTAGCCACGGCATCCTCAATGAGCAACAACCAGGGCGGATCGCAGAGTTTCGCAATTTATTCTAGCGCCAGCAACCCGATTTTTGCCAGCATATCTAATTTCTTCACCAACCTCTTTTCGCCGATAATTCAAAGTCTGCTTAACCAATTTGTTTTGATTGGCCTCTGTGTCGGCGGTCTTTTCGCCGCAAATTCAATGAGCATCGCGGGAGCCGACGTCGCAATGAAGGCTGTGGGGAGCGCGAAGGATTGGACAGTCGGCTACGTCGGCAAGCAGACCAAGAAAGGCGCGCGGGCGGCGTACCAAAAGGCGGGCGGGGGCAAACTTACCACTGCGCTGCGGGAAGGCAGAATGGCAACGGCGTTGAAGAAAAAAGGGTTCCTCGGCAGCGTGGCGGCGTATCCTGTTGGGAAAATGGAGGGTGCCCTTGGCAGAGGAGTCGCCAATATAAGCACGAATGAAAAGATGGTTGAGGACGCGAAGAAGCGCGTCCCGAAGGATACCGAAGATATCAAATCAAACTTGAAGAATCCCACCCTGAGGGACGAAGACAGGTTCGCCCATATTGCGGAATTGGTGAAAAGAAAGAAATTGAACGAAAACGATATGGTTGGCGATAAGAAAGTGAAAGATTACATTGATAATAAAGATCTGGTCAATCGTTATGGGCAAGGAAAGTTAGTTGACGACGTGGGCGATGCCTTATTCAGTAATCCTAATTATCGGGCCGGCGAACGGGCCATCGCTGCCGAAGAGGAAAAAGTTCGGAGCGGAGCGTTCGCGAAGGCAAAGTCCGAAGGCAAAACGGACGATGAAGCCAAAGTTATTGCGAAAAAAGCGATCGAAGATGCGGCAGTGGAAATCCGGAATAGGGCGACCACGAAAGCCGTCAAGGACATCAAGGATGATTTTGGCAACATCGTTATAGCGTCGGGTGCCCAAGTTCGGGCGTCTGAACTTATGAATGCGGCGATGAAGAAAATGCTGCAGGGTTGGAAGAAAGAGGACGCGTCGAAGGTGAATGTGGACAGCGCCTTTGGCCCTACCGCTTCACCTGAAGCCGTAAGTTCGCGCCTTGTGAATATAGCATTATATGCCCCGCAGACCATCCCTAACCTGCTGAAGAACATGAAATCGCCGGCGCTCCGGAATGTCCAAGACAATTACGAAAGAGCGATAGATGGGGAAATAGAAAGGTTGCGGGTAGAGGGCAATAGAATCGCAGCTGAACCGGGCGATACCGAAGAAAAGAAGAAGAGAATTTCTGAACTGGTGGCTCAACGCGATCAATTGATGAAACCTGAAACTAAAAAGATATTTGAAGATGCGTTGGCATTCAATAAAAGATTCGTTGATTACGGAGAACGTCCCGAAAGCACTACGGGCGGTCCGGCGCCGTCGGGGGGCGGAGGCGGAGGCGGTGGGGGTGGCGGCGGAGGCAGGACGACGTAAAGCAACATGAAAACCATTCCGAGAAATAAAGTATTGGAACGCTGGGACGCGCTGCCGGACAGCTTGCGCGAGGCTTTGGTTTCCGGCACAACTTCCGATTTTGTCTGGAAAACGTGCCAGAAAGAATTTGTTCCAGATGAAAAGATTTACGATGTCGCCGGAATCGTCAGCTTCGTGCTTTTTGGATTCGTGCATCCCGAAGATCTGGCGGAAGAGATAAAAAATACCTTGAATATAGATGCGCGGATTTCAAAAACGATTGCCGATGCAATCAATCAGAGAATTTTTGAACCGCTGCGCGGGGCTTTGGCGCAATATCATACTCCAGTTCCGGACGCGATGACTGGCATCGCCACGACTCCGGTTCGCATCAGTATCGAAGGCATGACCACCGCGCCGAAGATCATCGGCGGCACGACTTTTACCGCGACGCCGGGGTCGCAGAAAAATGTGATTATCGGGCCGATGGTTGTGCAGAAGGGAGAAGGGAGAAGGGAGAAGGGAGAAGAAATAAAGTCTCCCTCCTCCCTCCCATCTCCCGCCTCCCGCCTCCCAAGCGACATCGGAAAACCGATTCCACGTTTTGAACCGAAACCGAATTTGGGAGGGCCGATGGCGGCTCCTGCGGCTCCAGTCAAAAAACCGGGGTCAACGGGGGAATTCGCGCGGCTGGCGCTGACGCAGCAGCCAGCAGCCAGCAGCCAGCAGCCAGCTATAAAACCGCCCGTCCCCGTCATTAAGCCAGAAGCTGGGAGCCGGGAGCCGGGAGCCGCGCCAGCTATGCTTCAAAGCTCCAATTTGCCGAAGCCGATACAGAACGCACCCGACCTCAATAATCCGCGAAAAGCCGTGGATATTATGGCGGGCAAAAAATTCCCGGTGCCGCTGCCGATGAAGCCGACGGTGATTGAAATTGGGCTAGCGCGGCCACCAGCCACCAGCGGCCAGCTGGCAACCAGTCAATTAAGAATGATGGCTGGCCGGAAGCCGGAAGCCGCGCCAGCAGGGCGGCAGATTACGGAAATTACATCAGAAAATTTTGGAAGCATGGATTCCCGCCTTCGCGGGAATGACAAAAAGAATGTACCCGCACCCGCGCCAATGCCGATTGACCAGCCGCAACGGCAGGTAACAAGCGACAATGCGCAAGGTGCAAGTGGCGGATCGCAGGGCGCAAGCGGAACGCCCATAAAACCGATTGGGCTCGCGCCGATCAGAATCATACCGACGCCGCCAACGCCACCGGCACCACCGAATCCGCCGCAAGCAAAAATCCAGCCGTCCGCGATGCCAACCGCACCGCAACCCGGCGGAAAGGTGATCGTGAAGGATTTTAAGGAAGGGGAGAAATGAAAAAGAAAAATGCGCTTGAAGCGCATTTTTCTTTTTCATCCCGGCACAGAGTTTTCTTTTTTATCCGTCATTCCCGCGCAGGCGGGAATCCATGAAGACAACAGTAATTTCCCACGAAGGGATAGCGGTTGTTTTCATGGATCCCCGGTCAGAGCCGGGGATGACGGAAAATCTGGATTCCCGCCTGCGCGGGAATGACGGAAGAACGACCGTCGCAAGGATGACGGAAAAGAATTATAATAAAACCATGCAATTTCAAGTTCCGCAATTCATCGAGACCGAGGACAAGCTCGTGGGGCCGCTGACGCTCCGGCAGTTCATTTACGTCGCGGTTGCAGGCGGCCTCTTTGCGATGCTCTATTTCATGGTCCAGACATGGCTTGCGCTCCTCCTCGGCATCATCCTGCTCGGCGCGGCGGGAGCGCTCGCGTTCGTGAAAGTGGAAGGGCGGCCGCTCATTGACGTCATCCTTGCTGCCGTGGGGTTTTATTGGAAACCACAGACGTACGTTTGGCAGCAAGAGCATCCGGTGGTTGAAGTGGGAGAAGGGAGAAGGGAGAAGGGAGAAGGTGAAGGATTCTCGCTTGAGAAAATTATGGCCGGCATCGCGCTCCATAAAAAATGGGAAGTGATGCAGACCGGCGAGAAGATCAAGCCGGAAAAAGCGGTTGAGAAAAAAATGGACAGCCGGTATTTGATTTTCGAGCGGAGGACGGGGGAACGGAGGGCGGCGCGGAGGGTTGATTATAGGTGATAATTTTCAATTTTCAAAGCATGGATCCCCGCCTTCGCGGGGATGACAGAAAGGCAAAATCAATAAAAAAGCTATATACTATATCCATGCCCGCACCCAATAAAAAAGAATCCGGCAACTCCCTCGATCTCGTGGACATCAAGGACATCCGCGACAACGCCATCATCATGAAGGATGGCAGCTTGCGGCAGATCGTGATGGTCGGCGGCGTGAACTTTTCGCTGAAATCGGAGGCGGAGCAGAACATGATGACGCAGGCGTACCAGAATTTCCTGAACGGCATTGATTTCCCGCTCCAGATCGTCATCCATTCGCGGAAGGTGAACATCACGGCATACCTCGACACGCTTGAAAAACGGAAGGAAACCGAACCGACGCCGCTGCTCCAAAGCCAGATCAGCGAATACGTCGAATTCATTAAGGGGTTCGTCGAGAAGAACGCGATTATGGAAAAGAGTTTTTTGGTGGTCGTGCCGTTCTATCCGACTGGGGCACTGGTTGCGGCACCGAAGGCCGCGACGGGAGCCGTTCTGGGATTTCTCCCGTTCCTCGGCAAGAAAAAGACGGACAAGGAGCAAGAGGCGAGGACGGACGAGGAGACAGGGAAGGCGTTCAAAGAAGCGCTGTCGCAACTCGGCCAGCGGACGAACCAAATCGTGACCGGCATCGAAAATATAGGCCTCGAGGCGACAGTGCTGGAAAACGAGGAATTGATAGAATTGTTCTACAATTTCTACAATCCGCAGACGGTCGAGCGGGAAAAGATTAATTTAGAGAAGACGTCTTAGTTTGTCATCCCTGGCTTGGCCCGGGATCCACGCTTCCAATCTTTATTGAATAAAAATTCTGGAAGCATGGATCCCCGCCTGCGCGGGGATGACAGAAAAAGGTCTCGCTCGCGAAATAAAAGGTATGCCCACACAACAGCCTCAAAAACCAGAAAAGTTCGACAACGTAAAGCAGATCATCGCTCCGGCGGGCGCACAGGTTTTTCCGAACCGGCTGAAGATAGGCGACAAGATCGCGAAAACGTTTTTCGTCTTTTCTTATCCGCGCTATTTGGCGACCGGCTGGTTCGAGCCGCTCATCAATTTGCCGAACCTGTTCGACGTCTCAATCTTTGTGAACCCCGTGGACACCGGCACGGCGCTGAAGAATCTGCGCAAGAAAGCCGGCCAGCTCGAATCCGAGCGGAATGACGAGGAAGAAAAGGGGCTGGTGCGCAATCCGCAGCTCGAGACGGCAATCCAGGACATCGAGAGCTTGCGCGACGCACTACAACAATCAGAAGAGAAGCTTTTCAACACCGGCGTGTACGTCACGATCTACGCCGACAACGACGAAGACCTGGCGCGGCTCGAGAGCAAAATCATCAGCATGATGGAAGCGAAGCTGATCTACTTGAAGCCCGCGCTTTTTGAGCAACTCGAGGGATTGTCGTCAATTCTGCCGCTTGGCGAGGACAAAATCCAGGTCTATACGCCGATGAACACCGGCCCAATTTCGTCGTTCTTCCCGTTCGTGTCCGAAGATCTCACCTCGAACCAGGGAATCATGTATGGCATCAATCTCCACAACAACAATCTCGTGATCTTCGACCGGTTCTCGCTCGAGAACGCGAACCAAGTCGTCTTTGCCAAGGCTGGCGCCGGAAAATCGTACGCGACGAAGCTCGAGATCATCCGCCAGCTCATGGCGGGCGTGGAATCGGTGATAGTGATTGACCCAGAGGACGAGTACCAACGGCTGACGGAGACCTTCGGCGGCAGCATGTTGAAAATCTCGCTTTCGTCGCACGAGCATATCAATCCATTCGACCTGCCGCAAGTGCCGGAGGACGAAGAGCCGTCGGACGTCCTGCGGTCGCACATCGTAACGCTCACGAGCTTGCTGAAACTGATGCTTGGCAAAATTTCACCCGAGGAGGACGCGCTGCTCGATCGCGCAGTCACCGAGACATACGCCTCGCGCGAAATCGTCGTGAATACCGATTTCCTCGGCAAAGAACCGCCGCTTTTGGGCGACCTCGAGACGGTGCTGCGGAACCTGGAAGGCGGCCGCGGCATAGCGGAAAAGCTCTATAAATACACCAAAGGCAGCTTCTCGGGCTTCCTGAACCAGCCGACGAACATTGACGTCAACAATCGTCTCATCGTCTTTTCCATCCGCGACCTCGAGGAAGAGCTGCGCCCGATCGGCATGTTCGTCGTTTTGAACTACATCTGGAATTTGATCCGCGCAAAGCTCGCAAAGCGGCTGCTTTTCATTGACGAGGCGTGGATTATGATGAAGAACGAGGACTCGGCTACGTTCCTCTTTGGGTTGGTAAAGCGATGCCGAAAATACTACCTTGGCATCACCACCATCACGCAAGATGTCGAGGATTTTTTGCGGTCACCCTATGGCCGTCCGATTATCACAAATTCATCTTTGCAGATGCTTTTAAAGCAGGCGCCGGCGACCATTGACATCGTCGCCAAAGCGTTCGACCTCACCGACGCCGAGAAGAATTTCCTTTTGAGTTCCGAAATCGGCACCGGCATCTTCTTCGCCGGCAAGCGCCATGTAGCCATCCAAATTGTGCCGTCGTATTTCGAAGACCAAATCATCACGACGAATCCGGAACAATTACTGGAGGACAGGAAGTGAGTTTCAAGTGGCAAGTAGCAAGGCGCAAGTAATACTTGATACTTGATACTTGATACTTGATACTTGAACCATGGATGAGAACAAGCTTGATATCTTCAGCCCGGCCGTAATCATGGCCTTCGTCGCCGCGTTCATCGGCGACTTCACTTTTTTTCTTATTATCACGCATTACCTGTGCGGCATAATTGTTCTCGCCATGTTTTTTCCGAAGAGCAAAGGGTGGCTGGCGAAGGGAGTTCTACTTTTGGCTTTTCTTCTCCCGCTCCCGACGCTCATGATAGGAATTTTGTTGGCCATTTTGCTCTCCAATAAAGTTATCGCGTTTATCGCGGAGCAGGCCGCAATTCAAGCGGTAGCCCTCGCCACGGCGGGAGCGGGAGAAGCATTGGAGGCTGGTGCCGTAGCAACTGAAGCCGGAGCTGCCGCAGCCGAAGCGGGAGCCGCCGCCGCAGAAGTGGGAGTCGAGGCGGGAGCCGCGGCTGCGGAAGGAGCGGGGGCAGGGGCGGGGGCTGCGGAAGCCGGGGAAGGCATAGGTGCCGGAGCCGCAGAAGGAGCGGGGGCGGTTCCCGAGGGCGTCCAACCGGAAGCGCTTGGCGAAAAACCGGAGATTGTGCCGGAACTTCAAGAAAAACTCCTTGAAGAACCGGCTGAAACGCCCGAAGTTCCAGAACCGGAAGCCGAAGAACCCGAAAGCGGCCCCAAAGAAAGCGAATCAACCAAACGTTTGCGCAAGGCGTTTGAGAAAGCGCAGAAGGTGAAGGAGCAGCTTGAGAAACTGATACCGAGCCAGCAAGCGCCAGAGGAAGAAGAGGAGGAGCAAGACCAAGAAGAAGATTTGGAAAAAGCGGCGTAGGAATTTTTTGGGGATACAACAACGCACAAGTTGCACAGGTTTGTCCCCGTTTTTATCTCTTTTTTTCTGGTAAATTTTTGATGTCGGCAATGTATACTGGTGATGCGGTGGGCACGACTTGGTGTTGAACCTGGGTCGCCACCCAGAGTTCATGGGGTCCGATTCCCCGCGTGTCCACCGCCTTGAGGTTATTCGAATTTGACAAAAAAAAATGACCTGCTATACTCGAATTAAGGGTGGCGATCCAGGTACCAACATCAGGTTGGACTCGACAAAAGGATCCAGAGATGGGTCTTTTTGTTTGCCTGATGTGATACAATGAACATATGCCGCCAAACAGCGTTCTTAAGAAAATAATTACCGTTATTGGGTTATTGGGCGTCATTGTGTTATTTCAAACAACCCACGCCCAGACCGCCGCGCAGCCGCAGTTTTGGATAACATGGACCGCGCACGAGAGCTATGTCCCGCCGGGATACGTCGGCAAGGCGCTGCCCAACCAAGCATCCCGAATCACCGCCTCGCTCGCACTCATTTCCGCAAGCGGCCAGCAGCTCAATTTGAATAACCAAACCATCTATTGGTATTTGAACGACACGCTAATCGGCGGCGGCACGGGAGTCCAAACGATTTCATTCACGCCGTTCGGCGGCGCGCCGAATTTCATGACGCTCAAAGTAGAATTGCTGAGTTATAACGGCAACCTCCTGCTCCATTCGATCCAAATTCCTTTAATTCAACCGAAGGCGGTAATCGAAGCCCAGCACGTGAACGGGCAATTTTCCACGAATCTGCTTACGCTTGTCGGCACGCCTTACTATTTCAACGTCTCCGACCCGTCCGCGCTTTCCTACCAATGGTCGGTGAACGGCCAAGCGCCGGCGACCGCGGAAAACCCGCAGATTCTGCAAATTAACCTTGATTCTGGCACGCCGTCCGGATTGTCGTTCGCCGTTGCGCTTACTATTACGAACCCTGCCGATTCAATGAGCGCCGCAGACTCGACAAATTTGACGTATGTGAAATAGGCATACGAATTTACGAATCGGTACGAATATACTAATAAGAAATCGAGAAATTAATTTTCCATTTGTACATTTGTAAAAATTTATAAATTCGCACAACCATCATTGCTGCCATGAAAAACAAGCTGTGCCTCATCGCAATATTAGCGCTACTTCCAATAGCTATGGCACATGCAGTCACCATCAACTCCGGGATCCCGGGAACGTATTCGAACGCCACCGGAACCTCGCCCGGCGCGTTCGTGGCGAACTTCTACCAGTTCGCTTTGTTAATCGGGGGAATCCTGGCATTCGGCGCAATCGTCTATGGTGGCGTGCTGCACGCGATCTCCGCGGGAAATCCGTCGCGGCAAAGCGAGGGGAAAAAATGGATCTGGAGCGCGCTCACTGGATTGCTTCTCTTGGCCGGAGCTTACATCATCCTGAATACCATTAATCCGAACCTGCTGAACTTAAATCTGCCCACGCTTTCGCCGGTAAATATATCAACGCCAACCACCAGCGGCGGAAATATCACGGGGCAAGAGGGGACGGTATATTGCGGTGGAACGACTAATGGTGTCTGCCCTATTAGTGGTCAAACGTGTAATTGCAGTGGTGGCAGTTGTTCCTGTGTAGCGCCAAATTCCTTCACGTGCGGAGGGACAATTAATGGAACTTGCCCGGGAAATGAATATTGCGGACGCACCGACAGCGGAGCGCCGGGAACCACCCCAACTTACGGATGTCATACATAAAAAATATTAAACTATGAAATTAAGAACTTTAATTATTGTTGTTATCGTTGTTCTCATCCTCGCCGGAATCGGGCTTTATTTCCTTCTTGGCCGGAGCGGAACGAACACCGCCGCGCCATCGGGACAAACCGGCTCCTTGCCAAGTACCGGCAATCAGCAATTCCCGAGCGGCCAAAACCAAGGCGCGAGTGCGACTGCGTCTTCCACGAATTTCGGCGTAATTTCAAACGAACCAGTGCTTGATTATTTCGTTGACGCCCAAAACCGCGCCTTGGTCGTCGAACCGGATGGCGAAATCAAGGCCGTGATAAATGGCCAAGTGAGCGCTTTAAGCTCCTCAACGTTCCAAAACATCGCAAACGCCGCGTTTTCATACGACGGCAAGAAAGTCATGGTCAGTTTTACGAATAGCGCCGGCTTACAGACGACTGTCTTTGACGTCGCATCCGGATCGTGGGCGAAGCTCCCCGCCGGAATGCAAAGCCCGGTATGGTCGCCTACAAATTACCAAGTAGCGTACCTTCAAAGCGGCGGTGTCGGATCCGAAACTATTTATACCGTGAACGCCGGCAGCTCCTCCGCCAAGCCGTCGGCCGTCGGAACCATCGCCGCGCAGGATTCAATGCTCCAATGGCCGAATAAGATGACCATGGTCGTTTCTGACAAGCCGGACGTGTATGTGGCAGGATCGGCGTGGTTCTTTAATCTTGCGAACCAGACGCTCGCGCCTGCGGTTTCCGAATATCCGGGATTGGAAAGCGTGTGGAGTAACACGACCACGACCATGGGATTGGTATTTTCGGCAAACAGCGGGAATTCCGGCGGGAATATTTCCCTGATCGACCAGGCGGGAAATTCAAAATCGCTTTCCTTCGACACGCTGCCGTCAAAATGCGGATTTTCCATGGAAATTTCAACGTCTTCCCTAAATTCCAAATTCCAAGCTCCAAGCTCTTCCTTTGTAATCTATTGCGCCGTCCCGCGGGACCAGCAAACGTTCTCCGTCGCGCGCCTGCCTGATGAATACGAGCAGAGAGCGATAC
>CAVUWW010000011.1:0-8530 GCA_963745135.1 uncultured bacterium
CGTTCCGGCGGCGATGCCGGAATTTCTGGTATAATTTTAACAGCAGTGTGCACGCACATTGGAAGGAGGCTGGAATGCGACGGACAATCGCCGTGTTGTTTATGGCGCGTCTTTGTTTCGGGCAGATTGCCGCAATATTTCCCGCCGCGAAGGAGGAAAAACTGCGGCATGCCCCGCCCGCTCCCGCTTGGGAACAGGTCGGACATAGAGCCCTTCGGCAAGTGAATTGGGACTGGAGACCGGCGCTCGACGGTTGGAGCATACGGTTCGGTCCGAAACTGCCTGGCTATAACGGCATTACCGAAGCAAGCATCCGCCGCATAACCATCTGGATCCGTCCTGCCGAATCGCCAGAATCAGTGGCAGGGGTGATCGCGCATGAGCTCGCCCATGCATTTGATGTGAAATATCTCACGCCCGACTTGCGCAGCAAATGGCTTGCTGCCAGGGGATTGCCGCCGGATACGCCGTGGTATTCGCCGGTCGGACGTTTGTCGAGCGACTATCTCTCCGGAGCCGGCGACTTCGCGGAATCAGTGAGTTGGACGCTCCAGGGACCTGCGGCGGGTTTTCGCAGCTGTCTCGGGCTGCGTTTGACCGAGCGGCAAAAACAGCGGATTGCCATCGGCTGCAGCGGCCTGCCACCGAACAAAACTCAGCAAGCGCTCATCCGGCAGTGGCTTGCGGAACTCCCTCGAACAGGCGGAGAGTAATTCCCGCCTGTTTTTATCACTCTCAAAACTTAACCCCGCCCGTGGGGGCGACAGTGCTGTCAGGGATAATCCCTTCCGTCGCCCGTTACGGGGATCTGGTTCCCCAGATACTTTGGTTTCGTATGGAACACCAGATCGAATACCGCCTTCTCGTCGGCGAACACTTCGCGGAAATAGTTTTGGAGAAGGGAGGGGCCGTTGTCGGCGTTCACGCCGTAGGCGTTTATCCCGAGCGCGCGGGCAATGAACACCGCGCGGGGCAAATGGAACGATTGGGTGGCGATCAGCATGGAAGTGACGCCGAAAATATCCCGGGCGCGGTACATTGTGCTGTAGGTGTCGAAGCCAGCGTGGTCAAGGAAAATATCCTGGTCGGGGATGCCCTTGAGCAAAAGATAATTGCGGACCGGATTCACTTCGTTATGGCTCACCGTGCTGTTGTCGCCGGAGACAAGGATTTTCAGCACCTTCTTCGCTTTATACAGCTGGATGGCCATGTCTGCGCGGTCTTGAAAGATCGGGGAAAGTCCGCCGTTCGGCAAGATGGCGGCTCCGGGGATCAGTGCGACCTCCGCGTCCGGCGCCTCCGCGACGCTCTGATAAATATACGGTCCAGTTTCCACGCGAATAAAAACATTGATCGCCAGAATGGAAATGACGGCTATTTCCAAAACAAGCGCGGCATAGAGGAGAAATCTTTTCATGGAATAAGGCGTATATCGATATAAGTATTTTGCGCGCGATGTACAATAATATGACAAGAGCTTGCGGGATAATGTCTCTTATCTGTCATTCCTGCGAAAGCAGGAATCTAGAAATTAAAAGAGGAACGAACCTGGATTCCTGCTTTCGCAGGAATGACAGATAAGACATAATATTCACCAAGCACCAGCAATGAGATATATAAAAATCCTTTTGTCCGGAGTGGTATTCGCCGTGGGAGGCGTGGCTTTATATATCTTTGTGCTGCAGAAGATATGCTGGTCTCCCGCGTTTTATTGCGGAGTATACAACTGGTTTGCGGTGCTCATAACGGCGTACGGGAATTTTGTGATGCAGTTCGTGCGGTCGGAATGCGTCGGGGGCGGACCGGACGATTGCATTGCCCAAGCCCTCGCTATCATGCTGGGCACCTTGCTGGTGGTCGGTTGGATTCTTGGTTGGCTATTGTTCCGAAAGCGGAAGTGACGGGTTCTAATCATCGCCCTTCCTCATCTCATAACCCTCGCGGTATCGGATGATGACGGGCAGGCTCGCGGCGACGGGAAGCGCGAGGAACGCTCCCACGATGCCGAAAAGGGCGCCGCCAATTATGACGGACAGGAAGCTTAACGCCGGCGAAAGGTTAAGCGCCTTGTTGTAGATCGCGGGCGAGAGGAAAGCGTTCTCCGCCTCCTGGTACAAAAGGTGCAATATGAGGACGAGCAGGCCTTCGAGCGGCGAGATCCCGAAAGCGATGATGAGCGCGGGAATCGCCCCGATGGTCCCTCCGACGAGCGGAAGCAGGTCAATGACGGCGGCGAAAAGCGCCAGCGGGAATGCGTACGGCATCCTTAGCGCAAGCAGCCCGATGAAGATCGTGCCGCCGCAGATGAGTGATATCAATAAATTGCCGCGGATGTATCGGCCGGTCACGCGGGCGACCTCCTTGAGCACTTGCCGCACTTTTGCTTGTTCCCTGCGCGGGATCAGGTTCATGAAAAGGTCGAACAGCTGTTCAAAGTCAATGGTGAAATAGAACGTGAGGATGGCGACCGTGACGACGGAAATGACGCCGAGGACGATGTTCTCCGTGGAGTTAAGGAGGAGCGAGGAATTTGACTGCAGATATTTGACGATATCGAAGGTCTGCCAGGAATGGGGCGCGAACGGGAGATGGGCTATGGTCGTGTTTATGGTGACAAGGAAATTGGGAAGTTCCCGAACGAAAATCGGGACGGCGAAATAGGCGCAGGCGGCAAGCAGGATAATGAGCGAAAAAAGGACGATGAGGACGGAGAGCATGAGCGGCAGTTTTCTATGGAGCATCTGGACAATCGGATAAAGCGCGGCTGCGAGCACTATGGCGATCAGGATGTCCATGAAAATATCGCCCAACCGCCAGGCGACCAAAACTACAAGCCCCATAATGACTATGCGGCCAAGGGCTTCCCAACTGAACGGATGTTCGTGACTTTCCATGCTGTAATTATTCACATATCATATCATGCCGCCAGCGGATGGGAAGCATTACAGCATTACAAGGATGGGCGAAAAAGGTTTGGGATTTGAAGACCGTCTTCAGGGCCTTCGGAAATTTTTTCTTTTGCCCTAGACCCTAAACCCCATGCCCCATACCCTCACTCGTTGCCATTTGCTTGCTTTCCCTTGATTTTGCTATACTTATTGCATATAGAAGCTGGGCGCGGTGCTTATGCGCTTGGTAAAAGGTCGGAAAAAGCATTATTTTATCCAATGAACAAGAAAGGATTGACGGAAGCGGTCATGAAGGAGACCGGCATGGAGACGAAGGCGGCCGCGGAGCGCGCCGTTGACGCGGTTTTTGACACGATCGTGAAGACGATGGGCCGCGGCGAGGAAGTCGCGATCACCGGTTTCGGCACGTTCCGCGTGGCAAAGCGGGCGGCGCGCGAAGGCCGGAACCCGAAGACGGGCGAGAAGATCCAGATTAAGGCATCGATAAAGCCGAAGTTCCGCGCCGGAAAGCTCCTCAAGGAGGCGGTGTTGTAAATTAGCGAAAACAAAAAGCGCATATCATATTGTGGTCATGGCGAAGACGAATGCCCACAATATGATATGCGCTTTTTGTTTTACCGTTTCGCCCGCTGGGGAGTGTGGCTAAACACTTTATTTTGAAGAGTGTCATCAAAAATAATCCCGAAAAAAGCGACAAGTTGGGCGAAAAGAAAAAAGCGCATGCCTTGAAAAGCAGCAGGCCGCAACTGCTTTTCAAGGCATGCGCCTTTTTCTTTTTTGCCTAATGAGGAAGCAGTGTCTGCACCAAGCTTGCTATGTCAAAGAAGTGCTGGTAGGTTTCGGAGAGCGACGCCAAGGACTGCTGGATATAGCCGAGCGAAGGGTCGGGATAGGTGAGATGCTCGAGCGCGTTTTTCGCCGATGCGTTCGCGGCTTCGGCGGCTTTGAGCGATGCAGTTGCGGCTTTCAAGTCGGTTTGCAGATCGGCATTGCCGGAGAAGGGGACGGATTGCGCGAGAGCCGTCACTTGCGCAAGGCGGCTGTCGGCGGCCGTGAAAAGCGCCTGGTTTTGCGACCAGAGGATGAAATTCGAAACGTTCGCCGCGAGCGGCGCGTAGTTGCTTTCGCGCCACGTGAGCACGTCGTTTGCGATCGCCTGCGTCCCTTTCACACCCGCGTCTGGAACCTTGCCGAGCTCGAGGTTGTAATAATTGATGCTGCTATCTAGATTTTCAGAGAGCTGCAATTGGAGGTTCTGGAAGCTCGGGTCAACGGTCAGGTTTGCGAGCGTCGTTTGGAGCGTTTGGGCGTCATTCACCGCGCAGGTGATGGTGGCCGTCAGCAATTGCTTCCGCAGGGCGAGCTCGGCGTTGAGTTCTTCCGCATAATTCAGCGCCGGATTGTTTTGAATTTCCTGGATTTGGTTGAAGCTTGCGACGTCAAGCGCGCACGGGTCGGCGGCGGTAGTTGTATTATCCGCGGAAGCGCGGTTGGCAGCGCCGAAGCCGAGGAGAAGCGCCAATAAGACGAAAAGCGCGGACGAAGCCGCTTTGAGGGAAAATTTTAATTTAAGAGATAAATTTAACATTGAAATTTTGGAAGCGTGGATCCCCGCCTGCGCGGGGATGACAGAATGACCGACATTCGGTGTCCAGATTGCCGACACCGAATGTCGGTCATTCTGTCAGCTTCTGCAGCGCTTCATTAATTGAAATTGACGATGACGGCGTGGTCTCGGTCGTTGTTGCTGTGGTAGTCGCGTTCGCCGAGGTGGCGGAACCGGCGGCGGCTTGTTCGGTCGTCGTCGTCGCGGTGGCTTTTACGATTTGCTGCGTGGATGCTGTCATCTGGTCGGCTTCGGTATAGGTGAGATTTGCGAGGTTGATCTGCATATCAATCGCCTGCGCTTCGGCATGGAGCGCGGCAGGATCAATACTGGAGAATTGGACCGGGGAAAGGTACTTCGAGCCGGAGAAGCCGCCCGCGATCGCGAAGATGAGAAGCCCGACGAGCGCCACGGATCCGGCGCCTTCAAAGACGCGCATGAGGACGTTCCGGACGGTGAGCTTCTGGAGCGGTGCGGATGCCAAAATCGCCCGGCGGGAATAGTCGGTGTAGGTCGGGTCGGGCTGGATGCTTTTGAATTGTTTGAGAATGTCTTTGAGTTCCATGTTCTCTCCCTGTCATCCTGAGCCGTCGGGCGAAGGATCTTATTATGAGATTCTTCGCTGTCGCTCAGAATGACAGATTATGAATCCATCATCTTCTTCAGCTCCGCCATTGCGCGGTGCTGCATCAGTTTCACGGCGCCTTCGCTTTTTTTCATGGCTTCGGCGGTTTCCTTGATTGACAGGTCTTCAATGAAGCGCAGGATGATGACGTCTTGATAATCGGCTTTCAATTTGTATATTGCCCGGAACACCTGTTCAACTTCGAGCTTCGTCGCAAGGTCGGACGAGACGGTTTGCGGCAGTGCGGCGATGTCCTCGATACCAAGCTGTTCCAAGCTCACTTCGTCCTTCCGCCCGCGGTAATGGTCAACAACCTGGTTCCGTGCGATGCGGTAGAGCCAGCTCGAGAACGGATGCCCGCGATGCTCGTAGCGCTTGATGTTCTGCCACGCGCTCAAGAACACCTGATGGGTGATATCCTCGGCTTCCTCACGCCGGCCTACCTTGACCGCTACGAACCGATAGATCATCGGCTGATAGTGGTCATAAAGCACGCCGAAAGCCGAGGAATCACCCCGGATGGCACTATTTACGTATGATTGCTCGCCATCTAACATGGAAAACGTAATATGGAGGGTTTGGTTACTTGGCATGGGGGATAGGTCAAAGAGGTCAAATAGGTCGAATAAGTCCGTGCACGAATAAATCCTATTCAACCTCTTTGACTTATCAGGTCCTATTCTCCTTCTGCAAAAAACGCCCCGACATAGGGCATTCTTCTATACTCCTTATTATACTCCATTATACTCTTTTGGGTCGCATGGAGCAAAGCAGAGTCAAGCTCAGAATTCATGAAACCTTAACGGTGGCGAAATCGTACTAAATGTTATAATAAATAAAAACCATGGCAAAAAAACTTTCGTTGGTGGCCGGTGTTTTTGCGGTAATCGGGCTCCTTGCGGCCTCAAGCGCGTTTGCGGCAACGCCCACGCTCTCCCTTACGAGCTTAGGCGGCGGTTCGGCGGAAATCAACATAAGCGGTGACGCGAACGCCTCGGTCATATTTTATTACAGCGTCAGTGGCTCTTCGGGGATGCAGACGACGACGCTCGGCAGCACGGACGCGAGCGGCGCGTTTTCGACGACGGTCAACGGTTCCTCATACGGGATTAGCTCCGGTGCTTCGGTGTATGTCGTCGTGGACGGGCAGCAGTCGAACCGTGCAAGCGTGGCCGTCTTCAGCTTCCACTTCGGGTGTGCCGGTCTTGAGCCAGAACAGCGTCACATTGGGACTCGGGCAATCGGTTACGGTCGTTTCGGAAAATAATTCCAGCGTTTACATGCTGATGAACTCCAGTCCGACGGTCGCTTCGGTTGTCGTAAACGGCACGCAGATCACGGTCACGGGCAACGGGCTCGGTTCGACAGTGGCTTCAATTTGCCTTGTAGGCACTTCCTCAAGTTGCACAAATTTGTCCATAACCGTGCAGACCGCGAGCGTTTCCACCTCGGCGCTCGCATTCAGCCAAAACAATTTGACGCTCTCGGCGGGCGGCAACCAAGTCGTCACCATCTCCGGCGGCAGCGGAACCTATAGCGTTTCCGGGAATTCAAATACGAGCGTCGCGTCCGCGAGCTTGTCGGGCAACGCGCTCACGGCCTACGCCCTCGCGTCGGGCAGCGCCACGATAACCGTCTGCGACCAGTCGGGGAACTGCGGGCCGCTCTATATTACCGTCAATTCCGCCAGCGGCGGAAGCCAGTCGGTCGTTTTCAGCACGACGAACCCGACAATTGCGATGGGGCAGAATTTTACCGTTTCGCTTTCCGGCGGCTCAAACTATTACGTCTCGTCGAACGCGAACGGGAGTATCGCGCAGGCGAGCGTGAACGGCGCGACGCTCACGCTTTACGGCGCGAACACCGGCTCGGACACAATCACGGTTTGCTCCGCCGGCGGCGGCTGCAATACGCTTTACGCCACCGTTAGCTCGTCCGGCTCTACCACGACGAGCGGCGGCGGGGCAGTCGTCTTTGGCACGACAAATCCGACGATCGCGGCGGGGCAGGTGCTGAACATTTCGCTTTCCGGTGGGACGAGCTATGTCGTTTTGGCGAACCAGAATTCGTCCCTGGTACAGGCGAGCGTGACGAATTCCACGCTCATGCTCACCGGTTTGAATGCCGGCTCCGACACGATTACGGTGTGCGCCACCGGCGGCAGCTGCAGCGCGATTACGGTTACCGTGACGGGCGTAGTCACCACAACGCCAGTGCAGACAACCGTGCCGACGACAACGGTAGTGCCGACGGCGGTGGCAGCGGCCACGGATGCTTCGCTCGTCGCCGCGATTCAGTCGTTGCAGAACGAAATGGCGCAGCTCGTGACGCAAATCCAATCGCTCCAAACCCAGCTTACGCAAGTGGTCGCGCAGGCAGGCGGCACGAGCGCCACGGGCAATACCGCGAGTGTTTCCTCTGCATCGCCTTATAACTTCACGGAATTTTTGAGCGTGGGTTCAGAAGACGCGCAAGTGACTGAGTTGCAGCAGCGGCTCACCGCGCTTGGCTTCTACTCCGGTCCCATCACCGGCTACTATGGCACGCTTACCGAAACGGCGGTGGAGCATTATCAGACCGCGCACGGCCTTACGGTTGCGGGCTACATAGGTCCGACCACGAGGGACGCGTTGAACGCAGGGGATTAGCCGATTGCGGCTCAAAATATCCATGGAACTTTATGTGCCTTTTGGGCGTATTATTTTCGTACCCATGAAAAAGAACCTCATTTTTGCTTTCTTCATATTTCCTTCATTTCTCGCGTCTTTTCTTGGATCGCATGCGGGATTTTTGGCTATCCAAACGGGTAATGCTTCAGCAAACAATGCCGCTGTGGGCAATGCGGGCGGCAGCGCTTTGAATTCCCCGGTCGGGGCTGACACCTCGCTCAACTGGGCAGGATTTACCGCTTCGAGCGGGACTTTCACTTCAGTCGGCGCCACTTGGACTGTTCCCCAAGCGGTTAGTTCGAACAGCAGCATCTCCGCCGACGCGACATGGGTCGGCATCGGCGGCGTATCGAGCCATGATCTCATCCAGGCCGGCACACAAACTATTTTCCAGGATGGCACGTCAACTTACGAGGCGTGGTACGAGCTGCTGCCCGGCGTTTCGGTGCAGGTTCCGCTCGCGGTGCGCCCGGGCGACGCGGTGACGGTTTCCATTTCGGAACAGCCGGGCGGCCAGTGGCAGATTTATTTCAATGATGCGGCGACCGGCTTTTACCAAACTTCGGTTTCGTACAATTCATCGCTTTCCTCGGCGGAGTGGATTGAGGAGATGCCGAGCGACCAGAGGGGGTTCGTGCCGCTGGATAATTTCGGGACGGTGGCTTTTAGCAATGTCTCTGCGATGCAGAACGGATTGCAGGTTTCGCTTAGCGCTGCGGAT
>CAVUWW010000012.1:0-5800 GCA_963745135.1 uncultured bacterium
CCCGTCGGTTTGACTCCAGGGGAACAGAGGAGTTAAATGGCATTAGGACTTTTTATATTTTGGAGGACTGAATATGCGGACGAGAGGAAAAATCGAGGCTCTGATTGTGGGGCCGATGTCTTGCGGAAAAACCGACAAGCTCATCAGAACCCTGCGAACCAAGGAACGGCATGGCCAGGAAAAATTGCGCTGGATCGCCTTCAAGCCGTCGAAAGACATTCGATCGCGGCTTGGGATGATAGAAAGCAAACCAGACGGGGATCAGAAAGGCGACTCCATAGACGCCTTTGAAATTCCGACTGATGGCGACGGGCCGTGGGAAATTTTCAACTACGTCAAACAGGAAGAAGCCCGCATCGGCACGATCAGTTTGGTGGTCGTTGACGAGGTCAACTTCTTTAAGGTGGAATCCGCGTTCTATACGGTCATGCTTCGGCTGCTCGAGCAGGGGTTCGACCTGATTCTGTCGGGTCTCGCCTACGATTATCGCGATCTGCCATTTGGCTCAACGCTCCTTTTCGCAGGAATCGCAGGGCCAAAATGCATTTGGCGAACGGCTCATTGTGGAAAATGCGGCAGCGACAACGCCAACCATTCGCAGCGCATCCGCGGGGATGGAAGCATTGCTCCTTTCACTGAGGCCCAGGAAGCCGTAGATGACGGCAAGGCATGTCGCTACGAGCCCCGATGCGACGATTGCTTCGTCGTCCTCGGACGCCCGGTGCCGAAATACTGATATAGGCCTTATTCGGGCGAATAAGGCCCATATGCCGCCCACTGGGGCGGTTTTTTGTGCTAGTACCCTTGCTTTTTTAGGCAGATATGATAAGATAAACGAAGTTTTTCATTAATAGGGAGAAGAATGAATGGTACAAACGTTTGCGAAGTTAGCGGAGATGTCCAACGCAGAACTAGAAGGTATGGCATCCCGCAATGCCGATATCCAGACCGGAAGAGCCCGCAACCAAGGCGAAACCGACGATAGAGTTTTGGCAAGAATCCACACCGAGGCGTATGCCAACCGCCTCAACGACCTCCTAAAAGAAAGGGATCTCCGCCGCAACGGACCTCCGCCGCAAGAATAACTTCCGTTTCGTTTCCGCATCAACTCCGCCTCCGATCCGCCGGGGGCTTTTTATTTTTTAAAGAAGGAGACGGGAACTTAGAGGTTGGAGGTTGGATTCCTAAATTTTAAATATTCCATTTAGATCCAAGCTCTAACCTCTAATCTCTTATCTCATTCCTGGATTAACGCCACTGGCAATTGACGTCTCGCTCATGCTATAATACGTGCACCAATGCGCGAGTTACCGTTGGACACTCCGCTTTTTGAAATATTGGGCGCTCGCGCTCCCCTCTTGAGGCGGTTCGAAAAAATCGGCGTGAAGACTGTCGGCGACCTGCTCCGCCATTTTCCCTCGCGCTACGAGGATTATTCAAAAATTTATTCCATCGCCGAGCTTGAGCCCGGCCAGCAGGCGACCATCCATGCTGCCGTCGAAGACGTAAAGCTTCGCCGGACGCGGCGCGGGTTCGCGATCGTCGAAGCCGTGCTTTCGGACGAATCAGGGACAATCCGCGCAATCTGGTTCAACCAACCATATATCGCAAATACTTTGCGCGCCGGCAGGATCGCGAACTTCGCCGGAAAAGTTTCGCTGTCAGAGGAAAGCGAAATGTATCTGAACGGGCCGGCATATGAGATCTTGCGACATGCGACAAGCGACGCGGAACAAGGAACGACTCACACCGCACGATTAGTACCCATCTATCCCGAAACCCGCGGACTCACCTCGCGCGGCATCCGGTTCGCAGTGCGGCTGATCCTTAGAAGGAACCCGGAATTCACGGAGTGGATTCCAGCACCCATACTTTCGCAATTCGGCCTGCCGGAAGTGCATAAAGCCATGCAAGCTGTGCATTTCCCAAAGCGCATCGAGGATGCCGCGGCGGCGCAAAAGCGGTTCTCTTTTGAAAACCTGTTCCTGCTCCAGCTTTTCAACCTCGAGCTGAAGCTGAAGCTGAACCGCGAGAACGCGCCAACAATCCCCGCCGACATCGGGCGCGTGAAAGCGATCCTCGCCGGGCTGCCGTTCGAACTTACCCAATCGCAAAAGCAGTCGCTGTGGGAAATCATCCAAGACATGGGCAAACCCAAACCGATGAACCGGCTGCTGCAAGGCGATGTCGGCTCCGGCAAGACAATCGTTGCGGCAATCGCCGCAATTCTTGCCGCAGAACATGGATATCAAGCCGCCTTCATGGCGCCGACGGAAATTCTCGCCCGCCAGCATTTCGACACGTTCCGCGGATTAGCACGGATTTTATACGCGGATGAACGCGGGCAAAAAACTTTTCCAACGTTCGGCCTTCTTACGGCGAGCAATGCAAAAATAATCTACCCGGACGGCCTGGAATCAAAAATATCCAAAAAAGAATTTCACGCAAAAGTCGCGGGTGGGACGATCGCCATTGCGTTTGGAACCCATTCACTGATCCAAAAAGCGGTTTCATTCAAAAACCCGGGGCTGGTGATAGTTGATGAACAACATAGATTCGGGGTCCGCCAGCGGGCCGCATTAATCGCTAATCGCCGATCGCTTGTTCCCCACTTCCTATCCATGTCCGCGACCCCCATCCCCCGGACGCTCATGCTCACCGTCTTCGGCGACCTCGACCTCTCGCTCATCACCGAACTGCCGGCGGGACGGAAGCCGATTGGGACGAAAATAATCCCGCCGCTCGAGCGGCAGGCGGCGTACGATTTCGTCCGGAAGGAAGTGAAGGCAGGAAGACAGGTTTTTGTCATTTGCCCGAGAATCGAGATGAGTGGCGAGGGGCCCGCTTCGCCTAATCTCCAGCGAGGCGAGCAAGCAGCTAGGGGCGAGGGAAACGAAAAACAACTCGAGTTGAAATCCGTCAAAGAGGAATATGAGAAATTATCAAAAAAGATTTTTCCGGACCTGAAAATCGCGATGCTGCACGGGCAGATGAAGCCGCACGAGAAGGAAATGACGATGACAAAATTCAAAAACAATTACTATGACATTTTGGTCGCGACCTCGGTCGTCGAGGTCGGCGTGGACATCCCGAACGCGACGATCATGATGATCGAGGGCGCCGACCGGTTCGGCCTGGCGCAGCTTTACCAGTTCCGCGGACGCGTCGGCCGGGCCGGCCACCAATCGTACTGCTTTCTGATGACCGAAACGCCGGGCGACGCGGCAAAAGCCCGCTTGCAGGCGATCTTAAAAGCGAAAAATGGGTTTGAGCTCGCCGAATACGACCTCAAGCTCCGCGGTCCGGGGGAATTCTTCGGCAGCGTGCAGACCGGCTTCCCCGACGAGCTGATGCAGGCGCTCCAGAATCCAGAGCTTGTGAAAGAGAGCCGCGAAGCCGCGCTCGAAGTCGTCCGCCGCGACCCGGCGCTCGGCGAGCAGCCGGCTCTCCAAGCCAAGCTTGCCGCGTTCCGCGCGTCAATACATCAGGAATAGTGAATGAATCTTGAACTCACTGGCACGCGCTCGGCCGTATCGTCGTAGAAGTCAACGCCCCGTTCAGAACCGTGATGTAATTGATACCCGCGCTGCCGTCGCTGTTGCCCATTTCGAGGCATCCCGCCAGCCCCGACGCTCCGATGCGGATTGTTGGGAGCGAACCCGCCACCTGCAGCGTGGTCGCCGGCGCCGTCATCCCGATGCCGACGTTACCTTGTATATAACTATTCCCTGTCCCGTCAACTGACAAATTGCCATTCGAACCCAAAAGATTTAATCCACCAGCATTAAGAGCCGCCATTCTAGTGCCAGATACAGAAAAACCTAGACTATAACCATCCCAAGACATACCAGTGCCAGATTGCGAAGAGAAAGAATAACTTGGAACAGCATAGGTACCATTTGGCACAGTTATCTGTCCACTATTCCCGATGTCCATATTTCCATAAACAGTAAGTTTTTGGTCCGGTCCCGTCGTCCCGATGCCGACGTTGCCGCTGCTGTAATAGATCGTGCCGCTTGCGCCGTTCAGCCATTGGCTTACGCCGACCGGCGACCATTGGTAGGAACCAGCCGAATTTTCGCCGCAAACCTGGAACGAATCTGCCATGGCGGGTGCCTGCTCAATGAACCACAGCGTTCCGCGCTGGGACGTGCTGCACGCGGGCTGCGCAGCGCCCTGATTGTTCAAACGCACGCCGCCTTGCACATCCAACGTCTGCTGCGGGCTTGAGTACGCGGAGCCAATGCCGACGTTATTGCCGTTGAAGTAGATCAGCCCGTTGATGGAATTCCAGACCTGCCCCGCGACGCCCAGGCTGTAGGTCGCCGTGGACGAAGGCACCAAATCCGAATCGAATGTCGCCGCCGAGACCCGCGCGACCGAGGTCTGGAACATTTCACTGAACAGCTGCTCGATGTTCGAAGTGTTGTAGGCAACCGTGAACGAGATGCTTACGGAATCGTGCCCAGGCGGGTTCGAATGTTTTGTGAAGGTGAGGCCCGAAACGGCCACCTTATCCGAGCTCAAAGGCTGGAGCGCACCGCCGGCCTGCTGCAAGTACAGCGTCCCGCTGCTCAGGGTGATGTAGATCGGATCCTGCGCCGCCTCCGGCATCCGCAACGCGAGTGTCGTCGTCGCCACGTCCTGCGGCATATCGATCAAGCTCGACTGGCCGATATAGTACTGCATCTCCTGCAACAGGAACTGGCTCTGCCCGTTCACCTCCGCGAGCGACGACTGTTGCACCTGTACGCGCGTGATGGCAAGGAACATTGTGATGAAGAAAACGATGACAACCGAGAAAATGGCGATTGCGACGAGCAGTTCGATGAGGGTAAACCCTGATTTCGATTTCATAATCTCATTATAGCAAATTGATGATTCGCGGCCGCCGCCTCACGGCGTTATCCCGCACGTCCCCAACTCGTACTTTGCAGGATTGGAGCAGCCGTCGTTCGCCGCATAGGAAGCATCCTTGTTCGACTCCAAAACCGCGGTCAGCTCCCAATTGTTTCCCGCGACGCCGTAGGCATAGTAGAGGCCGCTCGAAGTCGCATTGACGGGATCCGCAGGCAGCGGATTGATTGGCGAGCCGCCGCCGGGGAGCCCGGCGAAATCCACCGGCAGCCAGCCCGTGCCGTCCACTTTCAGATAATTCGAAGGGGCCACGCAATGGTACGTCCACCCGCCCGACAACGCCGGCAAACCGAGTCCTTGGCATTGGTTGCCGGTAGCCGGAGCCGTGGGATCAGGCACGGAAATATAAAGGGTATTCGCGCTGCCGAGGGGCAGTTGGTCGGAGCGGGCGAGCTCCAAGGTCACCTTGAGCGCGTTCAAGGCCGAGATGCGGGCCGAATCCCGCGATTGCCGCAAAAGCTCCGCCGGATTGATGAGATAAACCACCACGGCAAAAAGCAGGATGATGATCCCAATGACGATCGTGAGTTCGATCAAAGTAAATCCGCGCAGACGCTTCATCATCTGATTATAACAAACGGAAAACGGTTAAATAACCCGGTCGGGCGGTTTAACCGTTTTCAGTTTCAGCTCAACGATTTGATCCGCCGCAGGGTCTTATGGTATGAGATTGCGAACCGGTGCGCCTCGTTGCGCACTTTGATGAGTGTCGCCTTGTCGATGCCGCGCGGCACGAGGCCGATGAAATCGTTCCGCTTCCGCTTCGGGCCTTTCGCGATTCCGACGACGGGAATCCGCAGGCCGGCGCGCAGCAGGACTTTTTTCGCCGCGTTCGCTTGCGCAAGACCACCGTCTGTAAGAATAAGATCTGGCAATGGCCAAT
>CAVUWW010000013.1:0-52838 GCA_963745135.1 uncultured bacterium
CGCGCACCCCTTGTGGGTCGTCGGGGCGGTGTTGCCGTTTGACGAGCACATGGAAGTGGTGAAGGACGTGCCGTTCGGAAGGCTGCTGGGGAGGGGGGAACAGCCGAACCCGGTGCTACAGCCGGCGACGGTCTCGTCGGGGCAGTACGGATTGGAGACCCAGCAGCTCGTCTGGACGCCGCAGGCGTCGTCGGCGGAGGCGGGGCGGAATGAGACAACAAAAATTACGCAGGCAATGGCGATGCCCGACACGAAGAACAGCCAGAATGCCCTTCTCATGTTGGAGTTATGCGCTCTAATCATTGCGTCCCTCCCGACCAGACATAATTGCCGGCGGACGAAACCCACCAAAGGTCGTTGCCGTCCACGCTCACACCCGTAACCTCGTTCACGGCCGTGAAAGTTTCGCCGGCAGTGAGGACTTCTGAACCTGCGAGCGATGCCGCCGTATTGGGCGTCGACCGGACGTAGAGCGTTGGGACAGTGACTGTCACTGTGACGGGGAAATTCGTCGCTGCGGCGGCACCCGCCGCCACCGAGAACGTGATGCCGTTCGAGGCCGCAGTCGGCGCGACGTTCGAAACCGTCCCTCCCGCCAGGGCGTTTTCAATGGCATCGCATACCGTAATAGTCCCCGCGCACGCCCATTCATGCCATGCGCCGACATCGCCGCTTCCGAAAGACCCGGAGAGCGACCATGAGCCGTTCGCGTCCGTCGAGCCGGAGGACGAGCCGCCCAGCTGGCCCGCCGGAGTGCAATCATACAAGTCCGCGGCGGTCGCGCCCGGATGGATGGCGCAAAGGTTGAACGGCGTGTTCGGCAAAGTGGATGTCACGGTCACCGTCCACGGCTGATTCACGGCGAACTGGCCGGTTTGGCTTCCGTTGATGGAAAGCGAGATAATCGGTGCCCCGCCGCCAGCCGCGGCCGCCAGCATGAAATACGCCGGAGCGGTCGTCGCGCCGCCCGCGGTCGTCACGGTAACCGTGTTTTGGGCTTGGGACCCTCCGTTGAGCGTCGAGCCGAGGGCGGAAATGGAAACGTTGACCTGGTCCTGGGCGGAGGAGTTCGGGGCGCCGGCCAATCCCTGGTAGGTGATGTCGCTTGCGGGCACGGCGCTCCCGTTTATCGCGACCGTGTTGCCCGACGTTCCGAAATTGCCGTAGAGGATGACATAGGTTCCCGGGGTGACGGTCCCGTCCGTATATATTCCCGTCGCGGGGTCATAACCCTGCACGGTTATGGTCGGGGCCGCTCCGGTTGTCGGCGGCGCGGTGGCCCCTCCCGTCCCGCACGCCGAGGCGATTTCGGCCTCGATGCCCGCCAACTGCTGGGCATATCCCTGGTAGACCGTTTCCAAAGTGCTCTGGATCTCGAGGGGAATGGCACCGCCCTGCAGGGCGACATTCAGGCTGTTCAGCGCGCTCGCGAGGGCCGTGAGCTGGCTTTCGATTCCGGTTGCGTCAGAACAGGTGGTTTGGGTCGGGGTGATTACCGTTCCCGTCGCCGACCCCACCGTGAACGAAATGGCGTTCGACAGCTCGTTCTGCGACGGGAAGCTGGCCCATTCGAGCCACTGCCCGGTGCTCGAGCTCTGGAACACACCCGTACCTGTCCAGCCGCCGTTGGCGTTCGTGGTCCCCCACGGCGTGCAGCTCTGGTTGCCGTTATTGTCAACGGCGCACATCGAAAAAGCGGCGTTCAAGATGCCGGAGGTGAGCGACAGCGTCCAACTCGTGCCGGCCGGATAGGTTCCGCCGGAAGCCGCGCCGTTCAGGGCGAGGCGGGGGGTCGCCGGAGTGGTGGATACGGTTCCCGCCGATGCGGCGCTGCCTACCGTGACGGTAGCGATCTGGTCGGCGTTCAGCGCGCTGTTGTTCGTGCAATGCAGGACGAACTGGGTTGTTGTGGCGACAGAGAAAACAGTCCCCGTGCCAACGCTCGCAGTGCCCGAAATGGCCGGCGTCGGATAGCCGAGACCCGGAGAGAACTGCTCAAACCCGTTGTACATCCGACCAATCGCGCATGAAAACACATTCTGGCAGCTCCAAGAGAGCGATACCGAGCCGCCGGAGGCAACGGTCGCGGGGTTCGCGGAGAACGTGCAGCTTGGGTTGGCGGCGTTGCCGGTGACGCCGGTGGAGGAGGTCCCGCCGCCGGGCGATGACGGAGTCGGGAGGTTCTCCTCGGGATCGATGGCCTGTTGCATCCACCGCGACTCATCGCCGCCGTCCACGTTGACGAGCGTCGAGATGAGGTATCCCGCGTTCACATCAACCCCATTCGGGAGGAGGACTTCAAAAGTCGGGGGGGCGGTGAACCCTCCAGATTGGATAAAGTCCGCTCCGAAATTCGAGGTGAGCAGCACCGAAACGCCCAGGCAGGCGGCAAGCTCTTGGGTGGCGGAAGCGGTCGCGTAGTAGGCGTTGTTGTAGTAGGTCGCCGCGCCATTCGGGGCCGTTCCGGCGACGTTCTGCTGGAGATCCAAGGAGAGGTCGGAGGCGGCGAGGGAACTGCAGGCCGTGGAGCTGGGCGTGCTGGTGGCGCTACTCAAGGACGGCACGGGAGAACAGTAATTCAAGGTCACGGTCGAGCACGGATCTGGCGAGGACGTGGCGTCCGCATGGCGGAACGGGACGATAAAAGCCGCGCAGGCAATGGCGATGCCCGAGGCGACGAGGAGGAAAGAAAGCCGGCGGGATCTGTTCATTAGAATCATGGCCGCTGTTCGGCCGAATTGCATGATTACCTCCATTCTACCATGGTCAATCCGCCGGAGGTGTGCATAAGCTGATTCGCGTCGCTTGACACTAAAATCTTATCAGCTTCTCCAGCGCGTCAATCAGCGTCGGCTGGTAATCGGTTTCCTTGAGGATGGGCTTCAGGTTTTTCTTGGCTTCCTCGACCAAATGCGCCGGCATCAGGATCTTCACCGGGGTTTTCAATTTCGCCTTGAACGTGAAGATGAGCTCGGCCCACTCGTCATCAAGATGGTCGGCGCTCCACGCCTCGAGCTGGCCGAGGGGATAGAATTTTTTGCCGTCAATCGCGAGCTCTTTCTCGGTGAGCGAGAAACCGATTTCGCGCGGCGAGCGGTCGCCCCATGAGACGAAGAGCATCTCGGCGATGACGACGAAAAATCCGAAGAGGAAATTCCGCTCCCAGACGGCGAAGGCGACGATGACGCACGCGAGGATGATGGAAATCCAATACCACGAGACCTCCTTCTCGCGGTACTCGAATTCGGGAGCTTGCCACTCGATTGAGAATTGTGCCATGTTTGAAGTTTAGCATAGTTTGTGGTTCTGTCATTGTGGCTTTCACGGACAAGTACGGATTTATGAACGGATTTACACGGATTATCCGTAAAAATCCGTTCTAAGATCCGTATGTATTCGCGCACTCACGCTTTTGCTGCAGCCACCGCTATGATTCTCCTCGCTCCTGCCGCTTTCAGCGCGCGCGCCGCTTCCAAAAACGTGCTGCCCGAGGTCGTCACGTCGTCAATCAACAGGATTTTCTTGCCTTTTACGGCTTCGGGATTTTTGACCGTGAAACAGCCGGACAGATTTTCGCGGCGTTCCTTGATATCTTTCGTTTCGGTTTGCGGCTTGGTGTGTTTGGTTTTCAATAAAACATCAGTTACGATCGGCAGAGAAATTCTTTCCGTGAGCTTCGCGGCGATCAAGTTGGCTTGGTTGTAGCCGCGTTCGAGTTGGCGTTGTTTGGAAAGGGGGATGGGGATGATGGTGAAGCCGGAAACGAAGACCGTCTTCTCTAGAAACACGCCATCAGATCCTCTGCAAGCCCGAGGCGCGTTCGTTGTGGAAGACGGTCTTCGTTTCCGTTCAGCCGTTCCTTCTAAAAACTTTACCATCAGCTCCGCCAACGGCTCCGCGGCCTCGCGCGCGTTGCGGAACTTCAAGTTATGGATGAGAGCTTTGAGCGCCGGATTGTTATAGGGACCGGCGGCGCCCATGAGGCAGGGGACTTTTGGATGGCAGATTTTGAGGGCGATTGGTAATCGCGCGCCGCATTCGCCGCAGAAGAAGGCGGTGTTGATTGGGATGCCCGTGAAGCAGGCGCCGCAAATGACGCCATTCTTGATATTTATTCCGCACCCAAGGCAGGTCCGCGGGAAGAAGATTTCGGTGAGAATTGAGGTGAATTTCATGGTATGATTGTGATAATGCAAATCGGTATAATGCGAATTTGCGAATGTATGCGAATGCCGCAAATGCCGAGGTGCGAATGCCGCGAATGATTCGCAAAATTCGCACCGCATTATTCGCAGCATTCGCACGCCATTCGCGGATTCGCATTACGCTGGCCGATTATAAACCCATACACCAAGCGCCACCACAATGCAATCTTCTTTTAATCTTTTCCGGCGCACGTTTTCCGGCTCCTGCCTCGGCGTGGACATCGGTACGACTTCCATCAAGATTGTCGAAGTGGCGGGCGGCAAGGAGAAGCCGGCGGTCCTGAACTACGGGCTTTTGGAATCGAGCGGCTATCTTGCGCGGTCGAACCAGGCGTTCCAGACGAGCAGCTTAAAAATCTTCGAGGCGGAGGTCGCGGAGCTCTTAAGGGCGCTCGCGCGGTCGGTGCGGGCCGGGACCAAGAACGCGATCGCGTCCCTGCCGGTGTTCTCGGCGTTCACGACCGTGCTCGACTTCCCGCAAATGCCGCCGCAGGAGATTGAGCAGGCGCTCATTTTCCAGGCGCGGCAGTACGTGCCGTTGCCGCTTTCGGAAGTTTCGCTCGATTGGCTGAAGGTGGGCGAGTACGAGGACGACAAGGGTTTCGCGCACCAGAAAATATTCCTGACTTCGATTCCCAACGAGCAGATAAAAAAATACCAGAATATGTTCGCCGCAGCCGGATTGCATCTGGTCGCGCTCGAGCTCGAAAGCTTGAGTTTGGCGAGATTGTTCGGCAACGATTCCACGCCCACAATCCTCGTGGACATCGGCAGCCGCTCGACGGACATCGTGTTCCTCGAGTCCGGCAATCTCGTCTGGAACGCGCAGAGCGATTTCGGCGGCGCGTCGCTCACGCAGGCCTTGGCCTCAAGCTTGGGCGTGAACCCGCTGCGCGCGGAGGAATTGAAGAAGGAGCGCGGCATCCTTGGCACCGGCCCAAGCTATGAGTTGTCCACAATCATGCTTCCGTTCGTGGATGTTATAATAAATGAGGTGAAGAAAGCCGATTTCGCTTACCGGCAGCAGTTCCCCGCCGCGAAAAAAGCGGAGCGGGTGATGCTCGCTGGCGGCGGCGCGAACTTGCTTGGCATCGAGAAATATTTCGAGCGCGAGTTCGGCGTCCCTGCAGTGAAGGCCGCGTCCTTCGTCAGGTTCGGCTATCCGCAGGAGATGGAGCCGCTCGTCCCCGAGCTGAATCCGCTGATGAGCGTGGCACTGGGGTTGGGGATGAGGAATTTCGTGTAGGCATACGAATGTACGAATCGGTACGAATATACGAATAGGAAATCAAAAAAATTAATCTCCCATTCGTATATTCGTAAAAATTCGTAAATTCGTATGCCACTACCGCAACAAGTCGTCGAAAAATTGAGCCGCGAGCCGATTAAGACGCCCGGATGGTCGGGCGGGGTTTTGTTCTATTCGGGCGTGCTTTTGGCCGTGGTCGTCGTCATTTACGCCGGACTTTCGTTCGTGTACGCGCCAATCCTGAATGCGCGCATCGCGGGCGCCGAAAGCAAAATTTCCGCATTGAGCAATACGATTTCCGCGTCGGACGAGCAGCAGCTTGCCACCTATTATTCCCAGATATCGAACCTCCGCTTGCTCATACAGAACCACATCGTCCTTTCACCGTTTTTCGCGTGGCTCGAAGGGCACACGGAAGCGAACGTCTCCTATGCCAACTTGAATTTTTCTGCGGGGAACCAGGTTGCGCTCACGGCGACCGCGCTAACGGAAGCCGACGTGAACCAGCAGGTCGCGATTTTCCAGGCGGCGCCGGAAGTGAAGATGGTGAATGTTTCCAACCTTTCGTTCGTCGCGACGAACAATATGTGGCAGTTCAGTGTGTCCCTCGTGATGCAGCCGTCAATGTTCACGTGGCAGCCGCAGGGCGGCGCGGCGACAGGATCGGCGACGTCGAGCGGGCAGTGATGAAGAAGGGTCTGGGGTCTAGGGTATAGTGAACCCCAAACCCCAAACCCCAAACCCTACTAATGAAGCAATCTTCAAAAAGATTAATCAGTATGCTCCTCGCCCTCGTCTTTTTGGTTGCCGCGTTCATCGGTTTTTTTGACTTCATCCAGCCAGCCTACGGCAACATCGGGAACCTGCGGGGCGAGGCGTCCGCGGAACAGCAGCTTTTGACGACGCTTACGGCGACCGTGCAGCAGGCGCAGGCACTTCTCAGCTCGTACGGCAGCCAAAGCTCGAGTACGGCGGGAATTGGCATGGTTCTGCCGGCGGGGACCGACGTGGCTGGCGCGTTGGCGCAGGTGAACGGCATTGCGACGGCCGACAATCTCACCATTACCTCGATTGCCGTTTCTACGCCGGTGCTCCAGACGCAGCCGGCCACAAGCGTTTCCTCGACTTTAGCGACCGCGAAGCCGGCGGGCGAGTTCTCGCTGAAGATCGCGGCGACGGGAAGCTATGAGAGTTTCAAAAGCTTCCTGTCGGACATTGAAACAAACATCCGGCTGTTCGACGTGGAGAGCGTTTCCCTGCAGCCGGTCGCCGCCGCCGCAGCTTCAGGGAAAAGGTCGGTGTCCGTGGACTATTTCACGTATAATATAGTGGCGCAGACGTATTACCAGACCCCTTAAAGAAGGGTATGGGGTATAGGGGATAGGGTATAGTGAAGAAATTCCGTACCCTATACCCTATACCCTATGCCCTATGCCCTATACCCTACCAATGGCAATCATTGTCGAAGAGGAAAAAACAAGCTCGGGGATCATCAGCTTTTTGGGCTGGGCGTCCATCATCGCGATCCTCGCCGTTGCGGCGTATTACGGGTTCCTTGCGCCCGCGCCTCTGGTGGTCGTAGCCCCTCCCGCCGATTTGAATAACTTGCTTTCCATTTCAAGCGCCGGTTTGAACGCAAACAGTATTTTGCAGGGCGCTGAATTCCAATCGCTTGCGCAACACGTGCCGGAGCCCTCCGCCACCGGTCCTGCGGGAGTCGGGAGAACGAATCCGTTTGTGGCTCCGTAGTAATCGCGAATATCGCGAATGAGCGCAAATAACGCGAATAAAACAAAACCACCATTCGCATTATTTGCTTTGATTCGCGTTATTCGCGAACACTCCTATGACCGACGACCAACTGCTTGAACAGCTCCAGCGGCAGAACCTGATCACGCCTCCTTTGGTCACGCGGCTCAAACGGGATGCTTTGATCAAGATGCGGCCGGTCGAATCGCTTATCGAGGACGAGCGCCTGGTGCCGAGCGAGAAGATCGCGGAATTGAAAAGCCAGATCATGAACGTGCCGTACCAGAAAGTGGATCCGGCGAGCGTGACCGCCGAGCTGCTCGAACTGATTCCCGAAGACACGGCGCGCACGTACGGCGTCTTGCCGCTCGCGTTGCAGGACAACCTGCTCGTGGCGGGCATGGTGCACCCGGATGATTCAAAGGCGCAGGAAGCATTGAAGTTCCTCGCGCGGCGCGGCCATTACAATCTGGGCGTGTACGTCATTTCCTTCGGCGACTGGCAGGCGGTCTTGCGGAAATATTCGCCGTACCGCACGGAGATCGCGCGCGCGGTGCAGTCGCTGAACATCAAGGAGGGATCGGCAATGCAGAAGTCGGTGAGCCTGGAGGACGCGATGGCGGGTGATGAGGCGCCGGTCATCCGGATCGTCGCGGACACACTGAAGGAAGCGGTGTTCAGCAAGGCGTCGGATGTCCACATCGAGCCGCAGGAAAATTCCGTGCGCGTTCGGTTCCGCAACGACGGCGACCTGCACCAAGTGGCGTCGCTCCCGCCGGAGCTTGGCCAGCCGGTCATCTCGCGGGTGAAGGTGCTCTCCCAAATGAAGATTGACGAGACGCGCACGCCGCAGGACGGCCGCTTCCGCTCGCGCATTCTTGACAAGGACATTGATTTCCGCGTCTCGACCTTCCCGACGCCGCTCGGCGAGAAAGTGGCGATCCGCGTGCTTGACCCGGCGACGGGGCTGAAGGATTTTTCGAAGTTGCCATTCCTCTTTAGAAACGCGGAAATCGTGAAGGAGGGGCTCGAGAAACCATACGGGATGATTCTGATCACGGGGCCTACCGGCTCCGGAAAAACGACGACGCTCTATGCGTTCCTCCAGCAGATGAACAAGGAGGACGTGAATATCGTCTCACTTGAGGATCCGGTGGAATATTTCGTCGCGGGCGTGAACCAGTCGCAGGTGCGGCCGGAGATCGGCTACGACTTTGCGTCGGGCTTGCGCGAGATTGTGCGGCAGGATCCGGACATCATCATGGTCGGTGAGATTCGCGACGCCGAAACCGCCGGGCTCGCCGTGCAGGCGGCCTTGACCGGCCACATCGTGCTCTCGACTTTGCATACCAACAACGCCGCCGGCGTCATCCCGCGCCTCACGGATTTAAAAGTGGAACCATTCCTACTGCCAGTGTCGTTGAATTTAATGATCGCACAGCGCTTGCTTGGCGTTTTGTGCGACAACTGCAAGGCGGCGGACGTGGCGCCGGAAAGCGTGCAGAAAATAATCAAAAGCGCGCTCGCGAACCTGCCCGAGGAAGTTACCAAGGAATTTCAGGAGCCATACAAGACCTATCATGCGAAGGGTTGCAATGTTTGCAAGGGCAAGGGCATTCTCGGCCGGACCGCGATTTACGAGGCGTTCCACATGAGCCCGCAAATGGAGGAGCTGATTGCCGCCGGGACGCCGACAGTCCAGAAGATCATGGCGGAAGCGAAGCGGCAGGGTATGCTCACGCTGCGGCAGGACGGCGTGATTAAGGCGTTGCGGGGGATCGTGTCGATCGAGGAGGTGGCTAGGGAAACGGAGGAAGTGTAGGTGGAACCAGCTACCAGCTGCTGGCGACCAGTCACCGATACTCATGGATTTGAGTTTTCATATGATACAATAAGAGTAATAATTTTGGATTTAGCTGGTAGCTGGTAGCTGGTAGCTGGTAGCTAATCTCATTCATGGACGACTTCAAGCAAAAACTAAACGACCTGCTCACCGCCACGGCGCGGCAGAACGCTTCCGACCTCCACATCGCCGTCGGCAAGCGGCCGACGTTGCGTATTGACGGGGTTCTCGTGCCGCTCCAGAAGGAGCCGGTCTTGACGCCCGAGATGGCGGAGGGAATCATCGGCGCGATGATATCGCCCGAGCAGAAAGAGAGGCTTGCGAAGGACCGGCAGGTGGACTTCGCCTACAGCTTCGAGGACAAGGCGCGGTTCCGCGTGAACGCTTTCTACCAGCGGGGGTATCTGGCTGCGGCATTGCGTTTGGTTCCCGGGCGCGTGAAGGACATTGAAGAGCTGAACCTGCCGCCGCTCCTGCACGACTTTACGAAACTTTCCCAAGGTTTCATTTTGGTCGTGGGTCCGGCGGGGCATGGCAAATCCACAACGCTCGCCGCGATGATCGACGAGGTGAACCACACCCGCTCCGACCATATCATCACGATCGAGGATCCGGTGGAATATCTCTTTACGCAGGACAAGTGCATCGTCTCCCAGCGCGAGGTGGGAAGCGACACCATTGGCTTCCACGCCGCGCTCCGGACCGTCCTGCGGCAGGATCCCGACGTCATCATGATCGGCGAGATGCGCGACGCGGTCTCGATTGACACTGCGATGACGGCGGCCGAGACCGGCCACTTGGTGCTCGCAACGCTGCATACTAATTCCGCCGCGCAGACAATCGACCGAATCATTGACTCGTTCCCCGCCGAGCAACAGGGGCAATGTCACTTCGCAATTGGCGGCCACCTTGGTTGCTATAGTTTCAGAGCGGCTTTTGCCGCGCATCTCCGGCGGCCGCGTGCCTGCGCTCGAGATCATGATTGTGAACCCCGCCATCCGCAACCTGATCCGCGAGCGCAAAGTGTATCAGATTGACTTGGTGATTGAGACCAGCTTGCAGGAAGGCATGGTAACGCTGAACCGGTCGCTCGCGAATTTGGTGAAGAACAAAGAAGTGACGCTCGAGAACGCAGAGCTGTATTCATTGAATCCTGCCGAGTTGAGGATTTTGCTGGAGAGGATGTAGGAGAAAGTTATCAGGTTATAAAGTTATCAGGTTATCAGGTAGGAATTTAACTTTAAAAACCTGATAACTTGATAACTTTCAACCATGAAGTTCAAGTATCAGGCCCGAACCAAAGAAGGGGAGCTCCAAGTCGGCATCATTGACGCCGGCTCGCGCGACGCAGCTTTGCAGATTTTGGCGGGGCACGAGCTTTACACCTTGAGCGTCGAGACGGCAACGGCGCCGCAGTGGTACGACCGGATCGGGGAATTTTTCGGCCGCGTCAGGCGCCGGGATCTCGTCATCTTTTCGCGCCAGCTTGCGACGCTCCTCGAGGCGCGCCTGCCCTTGAACAACGCCTTGCGCGTGCTCCATGAGCAGACCGTGAACGCGCGGCTCAAGGAGGGGATTTTGCAGATGTCCCAGGACATTGACGCCGGGCTTTCGTTTTCGCAGGCGCTCGAGCACCAGGGGCGCATGTTCCCTTCATATTACATGGAGATGGTGCGGGCGGCGGAGGTGACAGGGAATCTTGCCGAGATATCGGGCTTCCTCGCCGATTACACGGAGCGCGAAGGCGACCTCGCGAGCAAGGCGTCTTCGGCGATGATCTATCCGGGCATCGTCCTTGGGCTTTTTCTCGTCGTCGGTTTCATCCTGCTCACATTCGTCTTTCCGCAGATTAAGCCGGTCTTCGACCAGAGCGGCGTGACGTTGCCGTGGTACACCGCGTTTTTCTTGGGGGCGGGCACTTTCATGCAGCAATGGTGGCCGGCGATAATTGTGGCGGCGTTCGTGCTTGGGGTTGTTGTCTTTGATTATTTCCGCACGCCCGAAGGCATTGCGCTGTTCGACGACCTGAAGATCCGCCTGCCGGTTTTGCAGAAAGTTTTTTTGCCGCTCCTCATGGCGCGGTTCGGGAATTCGGCGGAGCTTCTGATCCATGGCGGCGTCCCGCTCGCGCAAGCGCTCGAGATCATCAGCCACATGATGGGGAATGTCTTGTACGAGGACGTGGTGCACCAGGTTGCGGAGGACGTGCGGCAGGGGAAATTGCTATCGGAAAGTTTGGCGGACTACCCGCGCTATTTCCCGATCATGGTGCCGCAGATGGTGTCGGTCGGCGAGACGACAGGAAAGATTGAGGAGATGTTTGGGCGTCTTTCGAAGATCTATACGCGCGAGGCAAACCAGACGATGGACAACCTGGTGGACCTCATCCAACCCATTCTCATGATTGGCATGGGCGCGATGGTGGGACTTTTGTTCGCATCAATTCTCGTGCCGCTCTACCAGCTGACGGCGAGCATACATTAAAGAAGGGTATGGGGGATAGGGTATAGGGTGAAGAGAAGAAAGAAGAATTTGCCCTGTGGATAACAAGAGAAGTTACGCGGTTTGACAATGATATACTTAAATAAATATCAAAAAGGTCGAGAAAGTTACTGAAAAATCAGATTAAAAAAAGAAAAGGGCTAGGAATTTTGGGCTTGGATTGAATATCTATACCCTATACCCTATACCCTATACCCTAATGCGAAATGGATTTACTTTGATTGAAATTCTCATCGTGGTCGCGATCATCGCCATTTTGGCGTCAGTCGTGCTCATCGGCCTTGGCCCAACCCAGCAGTCCGGCCGAGACGCGCGGCGGCTTTCCGACCTCCATGAGGTGCAGAACGCCATCGAGCTGTACTACCAGAAGTGCGGTTTCTATCCGGGCAGCGTAAGCGGTTCTGGTCCCACTGCAACTTGCGTTTCGCTTAACAGCCAAACCTATACTGGCATGAGCGCTGCGATTTTGAGCGCCGGCATCGGCATCACGTCTCCCTTGCCGCTTGATCCGACGAACAATGCCACGTATTATTATTTCTACGGGACGAACGGCGCCACCTATATCCTCGGCGCGACGCTCGAAAACACGAATAACGCGGTGTTCAGCGGTTACCAAAACCCCCTGCCGACTTCGAACGTAACCATGCCCGGCGGGCAAAACTGCAACAGTCCTGAATATTGCATGTCATTGTAGGATCAGCAGTTCGTTCGCTTCGGTTCCAAAGCCGGCAGAGATGCCGGTTTTTGGTTGGATTTTACGAAAGTACGAATACAGTACGAAAATACGAATATCCATCACAGTGCAGGTTATTCGTATTTTCGTAAATAATTCGTAATTTCGTAAACTAGGTATAATAAAACAATGCCTTACGTCCTGCTCTTTGCGCTTGGTCTCTGCATCGGCAGCTTTTTGAACGTTGTCGCGCTGCGCTACGACGGCGAGCATTTTGTGTTCGACCCGAAAGTGATAGGCGGAAGATCCCATTGCCCGAAATGCGATCGCACGCTCCGTTGGTTTGAGTTGATTCCGATCGTGAGTTTCATCATCCAGCGCGCCAAATGCCGCGCTTGCCAAGCGCGCATCGGTTTGCGATATCCGGCTGTCGAGCTTTTGACCAGCTTGTTGTTTGTGGCGGTTCCGTGGCGCTTGGCGCAGCTTCCAGCTTCCAGCTTCCAGCTTCCAGTCGACATTCTTTGGATTGTTGCGTTTCTTATTCTCCTTCTTATCGCCTATATCGACATCCGGCTTGGCATCATTCCGGATGAACTTGAAATAATGCTCGGCGTTTGCGCTTTTGGTATTGTTTTGATTTCTTCCCTAGCTGCTAGCTACTCGCCCCTCGCCCCTAATTTCTCCTTTCTCGGCGCTTTCGCGCCGATTTTCGGCTTCCAGCAAAACGTCTGGACTGCACGCATCATTGGCATGATTTTCGCTTTCGCGTTCTTTGAGTTGCTCGTGCTCGTGACGCGCGGCCGCGGCATGGGCGTGGGCGACGTGAAGCTCGCCCTGCCGCTCGGATTTCTTTTCGGCTGGCCGGATATTTTGATCGCCATCATGTCCGCTTTCGTAGTTGGCGCCGCAGTCGGGGTTGTGAGCATCGCGGTCAAGTGGAAAAAAATGGGCGGCAATCTGCCTTTTGGGCCGTTTTTGGCTGCCGGCGCGGCGTTCGTCTTCTTTTTCGGGCTGCCGGTGGCGCAGTGGTATTTTCATTTGATGGGGATGTGAAGAAATTTTCAGTTTTCAATTTCCAATGGATGTTTCAGCGATGCAATGATGCAAACTTGAAACATTGGCTCATTGCTTCATCTATTGGAAATTGGAAATTAATCCGTGGCTACCAAATCGTGCTATGATTAAAGGAAATCCATGAAAAAGGGATTTACCTTGGTCGAAATGCTCATCGTGCTTGCCATTTCCGCGCTCCTTGCGGGCATCGCCTTGAGCTATAACAGCGCGAGCCGGAAAGAGATTGCGCTCTCGGTGGAGGCGGCAAAGATCTCCCAATTCATCCTGCAGGCGGAATCGCTCTCCATTGCGACCTACGGCGCCAATTCCGCGACCCTTGTGTGCGGGTATGGGATGGTCTTCAACGCCGCAGCGCAGACCTACGGTATTTTCGAATACCAGCCGGCTGGCGCGACGACGTGCAGCGGCGTTGCTTTGCCTCTCGCTTCCATCGCCGCCGGGGAGATGCAACAATACACGCCGGGGACGTGGAACATCCACGTGGCTCCGGAGGTGCGCCTCGTGAGCGCCTCGACGGACAGCATAGCAGTCGTCCTCTTCTATCCGCCGGCGCCGACGACTTACATCAGCCGCGACGGAAGCAATTTCCTTTCCCCGACCGTGACCTCAAAAATTTACCTCACGACGGCGGACGGCAGCGATGCGAGGACGATCAGCGTGAATTCGGAGGGGCAGGTGAGTTTTTGAATTTGAAGGGTATAGGGTATGGGGTATAGGGTATAGTGAAACCCTAGACCCTAGACCCTAGACCCTAGACCCTAGACCCTATGCAAAGTCAATCCTCACAATCCGGGCAATCGTTGATCGAGGCCATGATTGCCATCAGTTTGCTCACCGTCGGTTTCATCGGCATCGCGGCGTTGCTCTCGCAGTCGCTCTATCTCACGCGCGTCATTTCCGACCAGACGACGGCGACCTATCTTGCGTCCGAAGGCATTGAGCTTGCGAAGAACCTGATTGATCATGACGTGTATATGCACCTTGCGGGATTGGGAACCGGTTGGGGAACTTGCTTCAATATCAGCAATCCCGGGACGACCGAGATCGAGCTTGATTACACCTCGCTTGATTGCAGCAAGGCCTATTTCGCCGGAGATTTTTTGCAGTTCGATCCGGTGACCGGACTTTATGGCTACAGCTCTGATCTGCCGGCTGCGGACAATCCCATCCCGACCAAGTTCACGCGTGAGATTGACATTAATTTGCAGGGCAACGAGATTACCGTGAATTCCAAAGTCAGGTGGAACACCGGCGCGTTCACGTCGCAGAGCGTCAATCTGGAAGATCATTTTTACAATTGGAGGCAGTAATTTTTAAGGGTATGGGGTATAGGGTATAGTGAAACCCTAAACCCTAAACCCTAAACCCTAAACCCTATGCAACGCCAATCTCCACAATCCGGCCAGTCCCTCATCGAGCTTCTCGTCGCCATCGGCCTCTTCTCTATCCTCTTTGCCATTGCGGGCGGGGGATTCGTGAACGCGCTCCATGCCCAGAACCAGGTTTCGGCGGAGATGGCGGCGGAAAGCAACGTCGGCATCGCGATTGAGGAGATGGCGCGGGAGATGCGGACCGGCTACCTTTTCTGCCACGATTTGAACGGCGTTTCAACGTGCGACACGAGCGATCCCTCGTACAATCGCCACTGCACATTCGATGCGGCAACCCAACTGCTCACCTGCTCCGACCTTGAATATTACGACGCGAACGGCGAGAAAATCGATTACGTCCTGAAGGGCGGCGTCCTGGAACGCGGAGACAACGATGCGTACCAGCCGATCACGGGGGATAATGTGACCGTGCGCTCGCTCTCATTCGTCCTTCACGGCAATACGGAAGGCGACCATTGGAACCCGCGGATCACCGTCACGATCGGCATTGCGCCGAACAATTCGGGCGTCTCATGGAACACGGTTGACTTCCAGACCACGGTGAGCGCAAGGGAGATTGATTGCACGGCGGGAGCGAGCCCGAGCTGCTGAAATCCTTAATCCTTAATCGTTAATCCTTGACTAAAAATTTCGATTCCCTAGCGTTGTAATTGTTTAAGGATTAAAGATTAAGGATTGTTCAAATCTCCATCGTCCCATCCGCTTCCAGTTTGTATTTTTTCTTTCTTAAAAACGCCATATATCCCGCGGCGCCGATCATGGCGGCGTTGTCGAGGTTGTATTTGAAATCGGGGACGAGAAATTGCACGCCAATGAGTCCGGCCATGCGCTCCATGCTTTTTCGGAGTGCCTTATTCGCCGCGACGCCACCGCAGAGGATAATTGATTCCGCCGCGCATTCTTCAGCGGCTCGGCGTGTTTTCGCGACGAGCACGTCGATGGCGGCCTGTTGGAAGGAAGCGGCAACATCTGAGAGGCGGGAGGCGGGAGAAGGGAGAGGGGAGGAGAAATTCATCTTCCGTCTTCCGTCTCCCATCTCCCTTAGGTAATAAAGAACCGCCGTCTTCAATCCCGAAAAACTAAAATCGTAATTCTTCTGGTCCAGCATCGGGCGCGGGAAAGTGATGGCGAATGGATTGCCTTTTTTCGCGAGTTTTTCGATTTCCGGCCCGCCGGGATAGGGAAGGTCGAGCAACCTCGCCACTTTATCGAATGCCTCGCCGGCCGCGTCGTCGCGCGTCTCGCCGAGCCGCTCCCATTTCGAGAACGATTCCATGCGGAGCAAAATCGTGTGTCCGCCGGAGACGATGAGCGCGATCGCGGGGAACAGGGACGAGGGGCGAGTAGTGAGTAGGGAGGTATAACCCTTTAAGGATCTTGACGGAAGCAAGAAACTGTAAAGATGGCCTTCGAGATGGTTCGCGCCGATGAGACGAGGGAGAGGAGAGAGGGGAGAAGGGAGAAGGGATTTCCGTATTTTTTTTGCAAATTCAATTCCTGTCCACAGTGCAGGTTCTAGCCCTGGTCCTACAGTAACTGCAATAATATCAATTTTTTTCTCCATCCCTCCTCCCTCCTCCCCTCTCAACCTCTCCCAAAGCAATGGCAAATTCTTCAAATGTTCCCGCTTTGCCAAATTCGGAACCACGCCGCCGAACGGTCGGTGGATCTTGATTTGCGAGGCGACCAGATTTTTTAAAATCTTAAAACGCGGATTCTTCAATCCGCCGGAAGCGTCGAGCAAAGCGATGCCCGTCTCGTCGCAGCTCGTTTCGATGGAGAGGATTTTCATAGGGTATAGCCACTAGCCAATAGCCACTAGTGAATGATTAGCCACTAGTACCTAGCCAATAGTGAGTTTAATTCCTTTTAGAGTTTACGCTAGTCGCCAGTGGCTAACAACTAGTGGCTCTATTTTATCCACCGGAAACATTTGACTCGCCGCCTTTGGTTTGCTAACCTAAAAGCAGTAGGCATCCCACCCCGTGCGCGGGGAATCAGGCGACTGCCATTCACTCCAGCGGCGATTCGGCGATTTTTCGGAGAAAACGCCTATGATTGTGCTTACGTCCCACGTTCAGGTAAACGGCGCGCCTTAGCGACGAAGAAACAAGCGCTTCGGCTTAGGGGCTCGCCTGCGGAGCCCCTGCAATCATTTTTTCTCGTTCATTCAGTTCAAAGGCGACCCTCTTGGGTCGCCTCATGTTTTTAGCGTTGCGTTGCAGGTTTTTTGAACCAATCCTTCTTTTTATTATATCGAGCTTGAAAATTTATCCATTTTAGATCACGGCGTCCGCCCAGAAGAAATTCCGGCGGGCGCATTTTTTTTGTACCGCCATCGGGATTCGAACCCGAGTTCCCGCCGTGAAAGGGCGGTGTCCTAGGCCGGGCTAGACGATAGCGGCATCTCGGAATTATAGGAACAAATTTTCAATGAGGCAACACGGAGCATTACGCGAAGCTGCGCTTCGCGTCGTCCAGACCCCATTTCCATAATATCTCCAGCCCGCGTTGCGAGCAATTTTGCCCGAGTGCCAGGCGCGGCGAAGGAGACAATGGCTCACGCCATGGCTCCGAGTCCCAACGCCGCGATTCGGGCGAAATCGCCGCAACCCTCCGGGATTTGCCCAAACGCCGCAATGGCTGCGTTGCCTTGGGCTCGCGGTACCGAAAGGTACGGCTTCGCCCTCGCGCCTTGCCCTTGCGGCGCTTGGGTCGAATCGCGGGCGGAGAGATTATGGAAATGAGGTCACCACTAGACGATGGGAGCCGTCTTCAGGAGTTTAATAAATTTCAGGCGTTCCCGCAACTTTTTTTTATTGTTGGCAGGGCACGAAATTCATAATACAATTGATTTATATGGCAAGAGTCATCGCGGTTTGCAACCAGAAGGGCGGTGTGGGGAAGACCACGACCTGCACTTCACTCGGCGCTTACCTCGCGCTCGCCGGACGACGGGTGCTTTTGATTGACTTTGACCCGCAGGCGAACGCGAGCTCGGCTTTCGGGGCACCATTATGCGAACGTGATGAAGAGCATCTATCACGGCATCATCGGTGCGGCGTCGCCCGAGGAGATCACGAAGCCGACCGCGATCTACAATTACCATTTGATCCCCGCCGCGCCGCATTTGGCGGGGATGCTCATCGAGCTTGTGGGCGAGCCGGAGCGGGAATACTTTTTGCGGAAGTTCGTGAACCGCGTGCGGCACGAGTACGATTACATTCTGATTGACCTGCCGCCGAGCTTGAGCTTGCTCACCGTGAACGGGCTTGTCGCCGCGGACGAGGTCATCATCCCGGTTCAGGCGGAGTATTACAGCTTGGAGGGCATCGGGCAGCTGCTCGAAACGATTGAGCTTATCAGGAATAATTTGGGGCATCCGATCCGCGTTTCGGGCGCGCTGATTACGATGTATAATAAGCGGGAGCACTTGAGCCGCGAAGTGGCGAAGAACCTACGCGACCATTTCCCGCATCGCGTGTTCGAAGTTGAGATTCCGCGCAGCATTGCGCTCGCTGAAGCCCCAAGCTACGGCATGCCGATCCTGCTCTACCGCCCGGATTCGAACGGTGCGGCGGCGTATAAAAAATTGGCGGAGGAAATTATAAGAGAAGAAAGGGCATAGGGTGCAGAACTCTTAACCCCAGACCCTAAACCCCAGACCCTAAAATGCTAGGAAAAGGTTTGGAATCATTGATTCCCCAAAAAAGCGGCGGCAACGGCGACAATAACGACAGTCATGACGACGGGCAGATTTCCGTGCCGCAAGACGTGAATTCAAGTCTGGCGCCTGTGGATGAGCCGGAGGACATGGGTCTCGGGTCTAGGGTCTCGGGTCTAGGGGAAGAGAAAAAATCAGAAACCCTAAACCCAAGACCCCAGACCCTAAACCCTAAGCCCGAACAAATTTTCGGTTCGATATTCCAGATTGAAGTTGACAAGATCTCGCCGAACCCGGACCAGCCGCGGCGGCATTTCGACGAGACGGCTTTGCACGACCTTGCGCGTTCCATCCGCGAGTTCGGTTTTCTCCAGCCGCTCGTAGTCTCGAAAATCGAAAAGGAATCGCCGACGGGCATTGACGTCGAATACCAGCTCATCGCCGGCGAACGGCGTTTGCTTGCGGCGAAATTGCTTGGCTTGCGGCTCGTGCCTGCCATTATCAGGAACGTCCATCTCGAGCGTGAAAAATTGGAGCTTGCCGTCATCGAGAACATCCAGCGCGAGGACTTGAATCCCATCGAGACCGCGCACGCGTTCCAGCGGCTGCAGGAAGAGTTTCGCATGACCCAGCGCGAGATTGCGGCGAAGCTCGGCAAGTCGCGGGAAGTTGTCGCGAATACCGTGCGGCTGCTCGACCTGCCGGAATATATCCAGGAGGCGGTCCAGAAAGGGGATCTGTCCGAAAGCCATGCGCGCTTGCTGCTTTCGATCGGCGATCCGGGCGCGCAGAAAAGGTTGTTCGACGACATTTCCCTGAACCGCCTCACGACGCGCGATGTGAAGGAGCGCGTGAAGCAGATTGCAAAGCCACGCGAGCCGCGCGAAGGAGCGGAAATCTCGCCGGAGCTGAAAGCCATGCAGGAGTCATTGAGTTCAGCCCTCGGTGCGCCGGTCGAGATCCATAAAGGAGCGAACACCGGAAAGATCACGATTGTATTTTATTCGCAGGAAGAGCTGGAGAACATTTTGCAGAAATTGAAAAGCGGGGAGGGAAATCAATAAAAAACCGCGTCCGTCCCGATAGCAGGAAACGAGCGCGGCACCAGTGCTGATGGGCGGCAAACGCAAATCAAAAAAGTCCGTAGACGCAAAGCCCAAGAGACATTACCGACAGTATTGCACAGAGCCACCAGCTATCGTCTCCCATTTCGCGCGTTAGCGAAAAGTCCGCTCCGTGATGCTCAAAACATCCGGGAGCGAACTCGACGAGTCCCAGAATGCCAACTATGATCCAAAGCATAACTCTCCTTCTTATTCCGAGCGGCATCGAATAGCTGGAGAAAATATAATATGCTTAACTATTGATGTCAAGCAAGTAAGTTAATTCAGTTCATTTTTTCATTTGCTCATTCGTTCAAATGAACGAATGAGCAAATGAAACCTGGATCCCGGGTCAAGCCCGGGATGACAGAGAAGGGATTCCGCGCGCAAATCGAGGCATTTTCCGAGCAGGCGCGGGATGCTTCATTCGCCAAGTGCTGCCGAGGGAATGAAGCGCCCGCGCCCGCGCAGGAAAATTCAATGGCCGTTTGGATTTGCGCGCGGTCTAGATTAATCTGTAGCTCGCTTCCTTCACTCCCCTTATCGCTTTCAATTTCAAAATCAGCTTTTCGATTTTCGCCTTGTCTGTGGATTGGATCTCGATCTTGTCGAACGGGTAGCGGCTGCCTTTGGCGTTGTCGGAATGGAAGGCGAGGATGTTCATGTGGCTGCGCGCGATCGTGCTCGAGAGGTCTTTGATGAGCCCGACGCGGTCCTCGACGGCGATTTTCAGTTCACAACGGTTAGCCACCGGCCACCGGCCACCGGCCACCAGTTTTTTACGCTTTCCCGCCGCCCGAATATGGTCCTTCGCGACGCCCGTTGCGACGAATTTGAGCCAGTCGTTTGACGGTTTCTTCCCTTTTTGCGTGATGATTTCCACCATGTCGCCGGAGCGGAGCTTATGGTCGAGCGGCACGAGCGTTCCATTCGCTTTCGCGCCCACCGCCGCATCGCCGATCTCGGAATGGACGTGGTAGGCGAAGTCCACCGGCGTCGAGCCCGCCGGCAGGTCAATCACGTCGCCGTGCGGCGTGATGGCGAAGATGCGGTCCTTGAAGAAATCGATCTTCATCGCGCGCACGAACTCGTCCGGGTCGGATGCCGCCTCGTTCCCGACATGGTCTTGCCAATTCTTCAGCTGTTGCACCCACTCAAGCTCTTTCGCAAGTTTTTTCCCGCTTATTTGATTTCCTCGCCCCTCGCTGCTTGCCCCTTGTCTCTGTTTATACAACCAATGTGCCGCGACGCCGTACTCGTTCTCTTCGTGCATCTCCTTTGTGCGGATTTGGAACTCGATGATTTTCTCGTCCGGGCCGATGACGGTCGTGTGCAGGCTGCGGTACGCGTTCGGCTTCGGCATCGCGATGTAATCCTTGATGCGCCCGGGCAGCGGCGGCCACGCGTCGTGGATCAGGCCCAAGACGGCGTAGCATTCGGGGATGGTTTCCACGATGACGCGCATCGCGACGAGATCGTAGATTTTCCCGAGGTCCACGCCGTAGCGCAGAAGTTTCTTATATAAGCTGCTGTAGCGTTTCGCGCGGAAATCGATGGCGAGCGGGCGGATATTGTTTTTTTTGAGCAACGCTTCAACTCCTGGCTTCAATTTTTCCAAGTACGCGAGCCGCTCCCTGTATTGCTCTTTCGTCGTGTCGAGCAGCCACCGGTATTCTTTGGGGTGCAGGAACGGGAACGCAAGGTCCTGCAGTTCGCCGCTCAAATTTTGCATGCCGAGACGGTAGGCCAAGGGACCGTAGATCTCGTCGGTCTCGAGCGCAATGCGCTTCTGTTTTGCGGGCGGGAGCGCGGCGAGCGTTCGCATATTATGGAGCCGGTCGGCGAGTTTAATGAAGACGACGCGCAAGTCCTGGCTTAACGCCAAGATCATCTTTCTCATGTTTTCTGCGATATTTTCTTTCCCGCGATATTTCACGCGGCCGAGCTTCGTCATGCCGTCCACGAGGAAGGCGATCTCGTCGCCAAATTCTTTTTTCAGATCATCGAGCGAAACGCCGGTGTCCTCTACCGTGTCGTGCAGCAGCCCCGCCGCGACCGTCGCGTCATCCATGTGCCATCCGCTCAAAATTTCCGCCACAGCGGCCGGGTGGCTGAAGTACGGCTCGCCACTTATGCGCTTCTGCCCGCGGTGCGCGCGTTCGGCGAAGGCGTAGGCCTTGGCTATGATTCCCGTGGGATTTTGCCTGATGAGGTCTTTCAGGGGCATGAGCTTATCTTATAGCAGCCACTAGCCACTAGCCAATAGCCACTAGGGGCAAAGGAAAATGAAGGCGGTCCTCAAATCTCCAAAGAAGACCGCCTTCGTTTTCCCTTTTTCTGTGTTATACTTTCATCCATGGAAAACTTCGAACTGTCGCCCGAGGCGAAGGCATTGAAGCCGGGTCGGTATCAGCATTTCAAGGGCGATATTATGGAGGTGATTGGCGTTGCGTTTCATAGCGAGACATTGGAAGAATTCGTGGTTTATAAACATCTCACGGGCGAGCACGCAGGCGAAGATTACTATTGGGTTCGGCCGTTGAAGATGTTCACCGAAGAAGTGGAGCGGGACGGGGAGAAAATGCCGAGGTTCCGGCATATCGGATGAGGTAAGACAAGAGAAGATTCCCTTCGCCGTGCCGCGCGGCGAAGGGAATCTTCGAATTCGAAGCAGTATGTTAATCCGCGGTCGCAAATCAACCGATCGCAGTTCAAAAACCCTTATTTTGCAAGGTGTTTTGCAGGTGCTTGACAGAAATATTCCCATAGTGCTATAATAGCTTGGTAGGCAAAAGCTCTTTTATAACAGATATTCCAAGGATTTACTGCTTCGTTGCAGCTTCCAGCTTGTCGCACAAACGATGCGTTGAAAGCTGCAACCAAGCGGCAGAAAGAAGGAGGAACCGCCATGCTTACTCATGGAACCGCCTCGCAACTTCATGTTGACGGGGGATACGTTGAATTTCAACAGGCAGTGCTTCGCGCCCTGCCTCACGACATCGATCCGAACATCGCCGACGGGTGGCGAAACAACACGGGAGCGCTCGCAAAAGTTTTGCGCGAGGCCCTGCTTCCGCCGGACAATCCCGCAACGGAAGCCGCTCCGGTTCCCAAGCCCGAACCGCAACCGCTCCTCATCCCCGTCTGCACGGAGAAGGTTTTCCCGAGAGTGGCTTTCACGGCTCGCGACCGCTTCGTCGTAAACACGAAGAAGAACGCACCCGTGAAGATCTCCTATCTGGGAGACAACTTCAAGGCGTGGTTCCTCGGCAAAGAGGAGCAACCGTTTGCGGGATCGACCCTCAACTGCAGCAAGCTCTCGCGCTACTCCGTCGACGGCCCGATTATCAAGGAACTCGGCGGCGAGGAAAAGGCCGAGACCACGCTCGCCGAACTCTTTTCGCTCATGGAAATGCAGAAGAACGGCGAAAGCGGTGCGCTGCTCACAAACGGATACGCCAATATCTTTTACATCAAGGATACGGCCGGCGGTCTCCGGACGGTGGACGCGCGCTGGGGCGGCGTCGGCTGGCTCGTGCACGCCTTCGCCGTGGCGCACCCGTACGAGTGGAGCGACGGGTGCCGGGTCTTCTCCCGCGATTCTCGTTAGCACTCGGTCGCTTTGCCCTTTTAACCCTTGGACACTCTGTCCCTTTGACCCCCGCATCTTCTTCGGAAGCGGCGGGGGTTTTCTTTTGTGCTATGATAAATCACGAAGGCAATGAATTCTGCGGAACGGCTAGACCCCTATCTCGAAAATAATTCAGCTCGCGTTGCGAGCGATTTTGTCCGAGAGCTAGGCAGGACAAGGAGGCAATAGTTTTTACTATGGCTCCGCAGTCCTAACGACGCGATCGGACAAAATCGCCGCAACCCTCTGGGATCTGGCCAAATGCCACAATGGCTGCGTTGCTTCGGGTTCGCAGTACCATGAGGTACAGCTTCACCCTCGCGCCTTGCCCTTGTGGCATTTGGCCGAGATCGCGGGCGAATTATTTTCGAGATAGGGGTCTTGTTTTTCCGCCATGCCTTCGGGAAAACGCTCTGCCGGAATCACGTCGGGTACGCTTGCCGTGAGTGCGCAGGACGGAGTACTCTTACGCAACATACGAGAATTGGTATCTGCGGCTGGCGGACTTCTACGTCCCGAATACGATACAGTCCTGAGAGTAATCGAAGGGCAGTGGCGCGGATGGCCGCGGATACGAGACGACCGGCGATCTCCGGACGGTGAACGCGAACTGGAACGACGACGGCTGGAACGTGAACGCCAACGCCGTGACGAACCCGAACGAGTGGAACGACGAGAACCAGGTCTTCTCCCGAAACTGTCGTATGGCCTCCCGCTATCTCGCGGGAGGCTTGCTTTTTATGCCGTTGATCCAGCCGCCGAGCTGCCTCCCCACCTCGTCGAACTTTTCCGAAAGTAAGATATACTTCTGGTTGTCGAGCGCTCCCACGTCCCAGAGTATCTGCAAAAAGAACTTCGCCACGTCGAGCCGCACGTTCGCTTTCTGGAGATAGGGCAGCTTCTGCTCCTTGCCCAAGTAGCTTGCGATGAACAGCAGTTCAGCCGTTTCAACTAACGAGCGATCGATCTTTGTGCCGAGCGAATATCTGAAATCTTTCGGCATGTGCGGCAGGAACTCGTGCCAGGCCTTGTATGCGGCCACCAGGTGCTGGATGATCAAAAGCTGGGAACTGCGGGGGGGGGGGTACGTGAAAATTTGAATCCATGAAGATACAGTTTGCCGGAAATTTGGAAAAAATCGCGAGCGCCGAAAACCTGCTGGAAGCTTGGCGGGAATTCTTGCCGGGCAAGCGCGGAAAGCATGACGTGCAGGAATTCCAACTGCGGCTGATGGATAATATTCTATCACTCCGCGCCGATTTGACAAACGGTACGTACCGCCACGGCGGGTATCAGCATTTCAAAATCGCCGACCCGAAGCCGCGCGACATCCATAAGGCAACCGTGCGCGACCGCCTCGTCCACCACGCCATTTATCGCCAGCTCTATCCATTCTTCGACAAGACGTTCATCGCCGACTCCTTTTCCTGCCGCGACGGCAAGGGGACGCATGCGGCGCTGGATCGGTTTTGCGTGTTCGCACGGAAAGCCAGCAAGAACAACACGCGCGCCTGTTGGATCCTGAAGTGCGACATCCGTAAATTCTTCGCGAACATTGACCATCAAATTTTATTGGAGATTTTGGGAACATATATTCCGGACAAAAAAATTTTGCGGTTGCTGCGGGAAATCATCGAAAGCTTTTCTTCGACCATGCCCGGCATCGGCTTGCCCCGCCCTTTTGGAGCAAAACCAAAAGAGCGGGGCTTGCCGCTCGGCAACCTCACTTCGCAATTGTTTGTGAACGTTTACATGAACGAATTTGATCAATTTGCAAAACATACATTGAAGGCAAAATACTATGTCCGCTACGCCGACGATTTCGCCGTCTTTTCCCCGAACCGCGATTGGCTCGAAATCATCCTGCCTGAAATCCGGAATTTCCTTTTGAACCGGCTCAAGCTAAATCTACATCCCGAAAAAGTTTCAATCAGAACCATTGCCTCGGGCGAGGATTTCCTCGGCTGGGTGCATTTTCCCGACCACCGCGTTTTGCGGACGGCGACGAAGCGGCGAATGATGAGGAGATTGGCGGACCATCCGAAAGAAGAAACGATCCAGTCTTATCGCGGGCTTTTGGGCCATGGGAATGCGCAGAAGTTGACATCGAGATTAAAAGGCTTTTGGGTTGCAAACGAAAATGCAACGGATGCCTTTTGAGGGGCTCCCGGAGGCGCGAAGGCGCCGAGGGCGAGCGGCCGGCCAGCAGGCCTGAACGCTGTACCCTCAAAAGGCATCCGTTGCATTTTCGTTTGTCGCTTGATAAACTTTTACCTATGACCTTGGATGAATTCCAGAAAGCCGACTTGCGCGTGGCTACCATCGTCGCCGCGGAACGGGTCGAGGGGTCGGAGAAATTGTTGAAGCTTCAAATCAATCTCGGAGAGGAATTTCGGCAGATTATTTCGGGAGTGGCCAAGCAATACGCTCCCGAGGAATTGGTCGGCAAGCAGGTCGTCGTCATCGCAAATTTGGAACCGCGCACTATAATGGGTTTGGAAAGCCACGGGATGCTCCTCGCGGCGCACGGCGAAAATGGCTCGCCCTCCCAACTTTTGCCGGGCGAAAATCGGGAAGGCGAGCCGGTGATTTTAACGGTCGAGAAGCCGGTTCCGGCGGGAGCGAAGGTTTCGTGATAGGCATACGAATGTACGAATTTTTACGAATATACGGACGGGAAACTCAATCTCTTATTCGTATATTCGTACCGATTCGTAAATTCGCATGACCCTCTCAGATAAAACCATGAATAAACCACTATCTATAGCAATTTTCATCATCCTCGTCATTGCGGTCATTGCGGGCGCGGTTTGGTACAGCAATAATGTTTTGCAGGGCAATATGGTGAACGGCATCGGGCAAGCGGCAAGCAGCACGGGACAGCCGGCGGGGAATATAAATCAAGCGACAAGCGCTAACGCTACAACCACAAACATGAACCAAGGCCAATTGCAGATTACGGACCTCGTCGTGGGCACGGGGACGGTGGCGGAGAACGGCGACACGGTGAACGTGCTTTACACGGGGACGCTCGACGACGGTACTGTGTTCGACGCTTCGTCCATGCACGGCAACCAGCCGTTCAGCTTCACCCTCGGCGCGGGACAGGTCATCAAGGGATGGGATGAGGGCGTGCTTGGCATGAAGGTTGGCGGCAAGCGCGAGCTCGTCATCCCGCCTTCGCTTGGCTATGGCGCGCAGGGAGCCGGTAATACCATCCCGCCGGACGCGACGTTGCATTTTACGGTTCAGCTTTTGTCAGTCGGGCAATAGTTCTCCGTGCGCAAATCTAAATGGCTAACGATGGCCGTCTTCAAGATTGGGGAAGAAGGCGGCCATCGTTTTTTTCTCGTCCCGCGTCTGTGGGGGTCTGGTTTGCGCGCGAAGCTAAATAAAAATGCCGCCAGAGGGTTGCGGCTGCTTTAGTGATTCGCTTGCGCGAGGAGTAGGTCGCCGTATGACACTGAAATCAAATCGCTTTCGCGGATTTCCAAAAGCGAAAGATATGTTCGGCATTGTTTGAGCAGCTGTTCTCGCCCAATGGTTCCGTCGCTGTCAATCGCTTCGATTTCCACGAATGTTCCCAAACTCTCGACGACATCAAGGTGGAATTTTACGTTCCCGATGAAATATATCTCCCGCACCTTATCCACCACGACCAGAACGCCCAGGGAGCGGACCAAAATTTCTTTCAGAGAAAATTGAGGATTCGACGCGAAAAGAATGACGTTCGATTCCTTTGGCCCTTCTTGGTCGGTGCGTTTGTAAAAGACAAGAAAATTCTCAATGTTCCCTTCGCGCAATTTCATCCTGCCGTCATTCACCCGGAAATACGTGTCGATTTGGCGGTCGGTGCCTTTGAAGTCAGCTCCTTGAGACCTGAGGAAATCCCGAACTTTTTTGTGGCTGCCGCAACGAGCTTTGATTTCAACGTTAAGGTGCCTCATGGCAGTTCTTTACAAGAATGGTTGCAAAAGAGAATGGGATTGTCAATGGAATACGAATTGCGGCGCTTGATGTATAATTGAATAAGTGAACCATCGCCACGGTCAAGCATTCCTTTCCGTCGTCCTGCTCATCGGCACCATCGTGATAGTCGTCGGGACAACCATTGCCTTCGTCACTGTGGCTTTCATTGATAGCAGCTACGGCACGCAGGCATTGCAGGGCGCCGAAGCCACGGCGATGGCGGGCATCAAGGACGCGCAATTGCGCCTGGCCAGGGGCGACCTTACAAGCGGCGGTGTCTACGCTCTTCCGACCATCGCTGGATCGGCAGCCGTCACGGTCACGCCGCCGAGCGCCGGCCTCGCGACGGTCCTTTCCATTGCCACCGTCAACTTCCGCACACGGAAGATCCAAGCCGTGTTTTCAATTGACCCCACGACGGGGAAAGTGACGGAAGTGTCGCAGGTGGAAATTCAATGAGGCATACGAATGTACGAATAGTTACGAATATACGAATGGGAAATTCAATCTCTTATTCGTATATTCGTACCGATTCGTAAATTCGTAACCCTACCAATGACTCTCTCGTCAATCTCTGAAAAACTGCTGGCGCTGTTTCGGATCAAGACCGCGACGGGAGGATTGGAGATCACCGACCAGGTGATGAGGTTGGGCGTATTCGAGGGATCGGCGTGGCAGTTTTACGCGGTAAGGATGGAACCGGGAATCTTGGAGGGCGGCAAGATAAAAGACAAGCCGAAATTTTTGGAATACCTCGTGGCGCTCCGCGCAAAGGTGTTCGGTCCCAAAGAAGGGAAGAAAAAGATGCATGTGACAGTGGCGTTGGGCGAGACCGCGATGTTCAATCAGGTTTTCAGCTTGCCGCTCGTTTCGGGGGAAGGGTTGGAGAGCGCGGCGCGTCTCAACCTGCAGATGTCCTCGCCCGCGGATTTTTCGCAGGTCTATTCGGGATGGCAGGTCGTGAAGCGTGATATTAGCATGTCGCGGATGGAGCTTCTTGGCGCCTTCGCCGACCGCGCGCTCATTGACGAATTGGTGAACGCGCTCTTTGATGTGGGTTTCATTGCGATTGCCGTGGAATCGAAGGCGCTCGCGCTCGCGCGGCTTTTGCGGGAAGAGGGCCGCGGACTCGACATCGCGGCGCCGTACATCGCGGTCGGCATTGATGACGCGGGCATTGACTTCCTCATCATCCGCAACGGCCAGCTGTACTTCGAGTACGCGAACGTGTGGCGCGACCTTGCCGACGAAAAGGGGACGATTTCCGCCGAGAGATTCCAGGAATCGCTCGAGCACAGCTTGCGCCAGGTAATGAATTTTTATCTCCAGCACTGGGAGGGCCGCGTGGCGGGTGTTATCGTCGCCGCGGCGGTCTTCGTTGACGAGGTGCGGCGCGCCGCAGAGGAGACGCTTTCCCTGCCAATAATCTCGCTCGAGACGATGATGGAGGGCAGGATAACGCCCGAATGGTTCGTCGCGTTCGGCACGGGGTTGAGAAGCTTATATTCCCGCGGAAAGGATGCCGAGATAACGCTCCTCGGCGAGGGTGCGCGGGCGACCTACGAGAAAGACCGGATTTTGAACTTCGTGGCGTTCTGGCGCGTCTTCGTCCCGGCGATGTTCGGCGCGCTCATTGTCCTCTTTGGCCTCGCAAATTTTTTCATGGGGCGCATCGCCGCGGGCTTGCCCTCGCCGTCCGCATCAAGCAGGAACGCGACGCCCGACGCTGCGGACATCGCGAACTTGCAGTCGCAGGCAGACGCGTTCAACCGTTCCGTCGCGCTCGTCGCGTCGGTCGAGAGCGGGCTGCAGCCGAAGTCGGCCGTTTTGAACGCCGTAGCAGAAAACGCTTCGGCGAACAGCATTACCGTAACGCGCCTTTCGTACCCGTCGCCCGGATCGCCGCTCTACCTTGCGGGCACGGCTCCGTCCGAGGACCAGATCCTCGCGTTCAAGACCGCCATGGCCGCCGAGCCGCAGTTCGCGTCGGTGGACGTTCCGCTTTCGGGGATCCAAAGCGCCGGCGGGACGTATGCGTTCTCAATGACGTTTAATTTGGCGGGCAATTAATTTTTTTCTGTCATCCCGAACCTGCCGAGGGATCTTTCCTGCCGTGAAGAAAGGATTCTTCGCTGTCGCTCAGAATGACGGAAAAAACCCTTTCTAAAATTTTCCTGTCCTTTGGCGTGATTTTATTCAGCACGAAATCCCCGGCTTTTTTTCTTTTTATTTGCGCCTTGCGCCTTGCGCCTTGCGCCTTGTCCATGGGCCGCACCCCAATCCTTATCCTCTGAAAATCTTTGGTTCCCAAAAAATCGATCACCGACTGCACGCCCTTGTGTCCTGCCGAGCTTTGGCTGCGGGAGATTTTGAACTCGCCGAGCGGCAGGTCGCTGTCGTCGTGGATTACGGTCAGATCTTCCGGAACGGCATTAAATTTTTTGAGCGCTTCTTTTGTAGCGAATCCGGATTCGTTCATGAAGGCGAGAGGAACAATGAGCGACATGCGACATGCGACATGCGACATGGACGGATTCACGCAAACATAAGAAAATAGCTTTTTATAAGTTTTCCATTTCAAATCGGCGTCATTGGCCAACGAATTTGCCAAATATCGAACCGCCAGCGCGCCCGCGTTGTGGTAGGTATTTTCGAATTCCGCGCCAGGGTTGCCGAGGCCGAGGATGATTTTGGAGTTCGCTTTCTCCGGCATTTGCTTATTATATCTCGAACCGTATAATTGTGGTAAGTGGGGCATACGAATTTACGAATCGGTACGAATATACTAATAAGATTAGTAGCGGAACCATTCCAAACATTCGTGTACCCATTCTGAATTATTCGTATATTCGTACAAATTCGTACATTCGTATGCCCATGCGCAAATTCCTCGCCTCGCTCCTCGAAGTCCTGGAAATCGCGGCAATCGCCGTCGCCGCCGTCTTCATCGTGCGCACGTTTCTTGTCCAGCCGTTCTTGGTCAGCGGCACGAGCATGTATCCCACTTTTTCGAACGGCGATTACGTTTTGGTTGACGAGCTGACCTACCGCATCCGGCCGCCGGAGCGCGGCGAGGTCATCGTATTCCACGATCCCGAGGATTATTCCACGTATTTCATCAAACGCATCATCGGCCTGCCGGGCGAGAAAGTGGTTTTGCATAACAGCACCGTCACGGTCTATAACAGCGCGAACCCGAACGGCCTCGTGCTTGACGAATCGTATCTGCCGCCGGGGACGGTTACTTCGGGAGACCAGACCTACGTGCTTTCTTCAAGCACGTACTTGATGTTCGGCGACAACCGGCCGTTCAGCTACGATTCGCGCAGCTGGGGGCCGCTGCCGACGAAGAACATCGTCGGCCTCGTGCGCGTCCGCCTGTGGCCGGTGACCGCGATCACCGCGTTCGCCGCGCCGAAGTATTGAAGAAGGGTATAGGGTTTCGGGTATAGGGTATAGGGTGCGGAACTCTTGACCCTAGACCCTAGACCCTTGACCCTAGACCCTGCCAATGAACACTAAACTAAACGGGAAGACCGAAAAAAAAGAAAAGCGAGACAGTTTCCAGGCTCCCCGTGGCATGCACGACCTGATGCCGGCGGACGAGGCGTACTGGGAAAAGATCGAGGGCGTAACGAAATCGCTTGCGCGGGCGTATTCTTTTGGCCGGCTTGAGCCTCCAATTTTGGAATTCGCCGACCTTTATAGCAAGACGTCAGGCGAGGAGAGCGATGTTGTCCAAAAAGAGATGTACATTTTGAGGACGAAGGGAGGCGACACGCTCGCGCTGCGCCCCGAATACACGCCAGGCATCTGCCGCGCGTACCTCGAGCACTCGATGGGCCGCATGGGCCAGCCGCAGAAGCTCTATTATTTCGGTCCGGTGTTCCGCCATGACCGCCCCCAGCTCGGCCGGTTCCGGCAGTTCAGCCAGCTTGGCTTCGAGGTCATCGGCGGCGTGAACGACCCGATCTACGACGCGGAAATCATCTCGATGTTTTGGGAACTGCTCCTTGAACTGAAGATCAAGAATTCTTCATTGAAGATCAATTCTATCGGCTGCCGCGTGTGCCGGCCGATCTACAAGAAGCAGTTGCAGGCGTACTACAGAAACCACGAGAAGGAACTTTGCGAGGATTGCGTGAAGCGGATGAAGGAGAACCCGCTGAAGCTTTTTGATTGCAAGGTTCTGCAGTGCCAGCCATTCAAGGAGAAGGCGCCGAATTTTCTGGACAAGCTGTGCTCGATGTGCATGGCGCACTTCAAGGCGGTGCTCGAATACATGGAGGAGATTGGCGTCACGTACGAGATTGACCATCATCTGGTGCGCGGGCTTGATTATTACAACCGCACGGTCTTCGAAATTTTTGCAGACGGCAAGGAGGCCGAGATCGGCGCACTTGCAGGCGGCGGGCGCTACGACTACCTTATGGAGATGATAGGCGGGCATCTGACGCCGGCGCTGGGCGGTGCTGCGGGCGTGGAACGGATTATCGCGGTGATGAGGGCGCGCGAAATCGTCCCGAACGGCCGCGCGCAAAAGAAAGTGTTCCTCACGCACGCGGGCGACACGGCGAAGAAAAAAGCGTTTTCGCTTTTGCACGACCTGCGGAAGGCAGGCATTTCGGTCTCGGAATCGCTCGCAAAGGAATCGCTGAACGGCCAACTCCGGTCGGCGGACAAGGAAGGCATCGGGTTGGCGCTGATTCTGGGGCAAAAGGAAATCTACGAGCAGAGCATCATCATCAGGGACTTGAGGACCGGGTTGCAGGAGTCGGTGTTGCTGGAGAAGTTGGTGGATGAAATCAAGAAACGGTTGAAATAATATTTTGTCATTCTGAGGCGACAGCCGAAGAATCCCTGATAATTTTTTGAAGGGATCCTTCGCCTGAAGGCTCAGGATGACATAACTATGGATTCCTGTCTCTTCTGTAAAATAGCCGACAAATCAATACCGGCGGCAATCATCTACGAAGACGATAAAACCATCGCCTTCCTCGACATCCATCCGCGGTCGCCGGGGCATGCGGTCGTGATCCCGAAATTCCACGCGCCGACAATCATTGATCTGCCGGATGCCGAGATTGGTCCGCTCTTCGCCGCGGTGAAAAAAGTGGCGGAGCTCTTGATACACTCTTTAAAGCCGGACGGCGTGACGATTGGCATCAATCAAGGCCGTGCGAGCGGCCAGGAAGTGGACCATCTCCACGTCCATCTCATGCCCCGCTGGCACAACGACGGTGGAGGAGCCGTCCAATCGTTGGTAAACAATAAGCCGAAAGAAACGGTGGAGGAGATGAGGAAAAAGATAGCCAATAGCCACTTGCCACTAGGGGATTAAGAGAAAATCGCCCCGTGGCGCGATTTCCTGCCATCCCGGCGGAGGCCGGAATCCACGCTTTTAAAAAATGGACACCGCAATTGTTTTTACCTTCTGAATTACCGCATCCGGTAAATCACGTCCTTACGCTCAACTACGACTTGCCAGCCGGATTTTTTTGCAGCATCAAATAATTTCTTGTTAGGATTGAAGCAGATCGGCTTGTCCACTAATTTCAGAAACGGGATGTCGCTCTCGGTGTCTCCTATGCCAATCGAACCACTGAGCGTTACAGACTCCTTTCGAGGATTCGTTCCAAGATTTTCGCCTTATCCAATATTGGATCATCGCGGCGGGATTCACCGATGAATTTCTTTTTGGAGTCAATTTCATATCGGAATCCATATACCTTATCGAATCCCATCTTTTCGGCGAACGAACCCACGATAATCCGCGGCGAGTGGGAAATTGCCGCCAAATAGTATCCCTTCCCTTTGAGTTCTTTGACCAGATTGCGCGTGAAGCGGTAAACGCGGTTTTTGTGCAGCGCAACGACCTCGTTCGCCACGCGGAGGAAGTCGCCGTAGCGTACGCCTTTCAGATTTTTTCTGAACGCTTTCACTACGTTTGCGATGTACGTTTCGTAATTTCCCTCTCGATCTAGCCATTTCCGCTTGTCACGTTCGTAGATTTTTGCCGCATCCGGTTTGAAAATTCCCTCGTAGATCAGCGCGTCCACAAGCTCGATAAGCAAACTTGACCGGAAGACAGTGCCGTCAATGTCGAAAATCGCCAGGCGCTTTTTGGACATATCTACAGTATAGCTTGAAGACGGTCTTCCGCTGAAGACGGTCTTCAAGCTGCTTGTGCCGCTTGACACCGGAATGGGGTAGGAATAGGATAGGAAACAGTTATATTTTCTCGTATTTACAGAGATTCCAGGCGGGAACGATGATCCTTGGGCATGGGGGATTTCTAGAGTCCCTTTTCTGGGGTGAGCGAACGTTTGGATAGTGGATGGGCCAAGCTATGATCGGATCCTGTTGGGTAGTATGACGGCTTAGGGGAGTCCCATGAACCCAATGATGCCGTGCGATAGAGTAACCAGGATTCCGGGAGTGGGCAAACTCATCCATCCATCGTCGCGGGGAGTAATCCCCGGACGCAATCATAAATCAGGGCACCTTCGGGTGTCCTCGTTATTTTTTGGCTAATCGCTTTCCTTTCAACTATTGATTTTTCCCTCAATTGCCTTATACTCAATTCCCATGAGGCGCCATCCCGGCCTGTTTCTTGGAATTATCATCATCGTCGCGATCGCGGCGGCTTTCTTTGTTTATCCGAAGGGCTGGGGCGCCCAGGCCGAGCCGTGGCGCTTGGGGCTTGACCTCGAGGGTGGCGCGCACTTGGTTTACAACATCGACCTTTCAAAAGTGGCGGCGGCCGACCAGGATTCCGTGGTCGCCGGGCTCCGCGATGTCATCGAGAAGCGCGTAAACCTGTTCGGCGTGAGCGAGCCGCAGGTTTACACCGCGCAATCGGGCGGGCAGCAGCAGCTCATCGTGGACCTTGCGGGCGTGAAGAGCGTGACGGACGCGATCAATGAGATCGGCCAGACGCCGCTCCTCGATTTCCGCGAAGTGGACACCAGCGGCTCGACCACGCAATACGTTTATACGAACCTGACCGGCCAATACATCACGGGCGCACAACTTACCTTCGATCAGACGACCGGCGCGCCGCAGGTCTCGATTACCTTCAATACGGACGGCGCGGAAATTTTCGCCAGGATGACGGCCGCGAACGTCGGCAAGCCGCTCGCAATCTTCCTCGACAACCAGCTCATCGAGGCACCGGTCGTGCAGGAAGCGATCACCGGCGGGAGCGCGCTCATCACCGGCAACTTCACGGTCGCCGACGCGCAGACGCTCGTCTCGCGCTTCAACGCGGGCGCGCTGCCGGCGCCAATCACACTCGTGAACCAGCAGACGGTGAGCGCGACCCTGGGCAGCGACTCATTGAAGAAAGTCATCCTCGCGGGAATCATCGGTGCCCTGCTTGTCATTTTATTCATGCTATTCTATTACCGGCTGTTCGGCCTCTTCGCCGCGTTCGCGCTCGTGATCTACATCATTCTCACCCTTGGCGTCTTCAAGCTGATTCCGATTACGATGAGCTTGGCGGGCATCGCGGGCTTCGTGCTCACGATCGGCATGGCGGTGGACGCGAACATCCTGATTTTTGAGCGCATCAAAGAAGAGAAGAAGCGGGGACTGCCGGACGCGTCGGCCGTCGAGGAAGGGTTCCGCCGCGCGTGGCCGTCCATCCGCGACTCGAACACGTCCACCATCATCACCGCCGTCATTTTGTATTATTTCACCTCAAGCTTCGTCCAGGGCTTCGCACTCACGCTGCTCTTGGGGGTGCTGGTGAGCTTGTTCAGCGCCATCACGACCACTCGACTTTTCCTTCGTGTCTTTGCCGGTGGGAGCGCAAAACCAGCAATGAAAATGTAGATTGTTAGAAGGGTATAGGGTCTAGGGTATGGGGTATAGGATACCCTAAACCCTAAACCCTAAACCCTAAACCCTAAATGTTAAACATCACCGGCAACAAAAAAATATGGTTCACGCTCTCCGGCATTTTGGTCGGCTTGGCCGTCATTGCGATGGTCGGCTTTGGCTTCAAGGAGAGTGCCGAGTTCAAAGGTGGCACGCTGTGGGAATTTTCGATCCCGAACGCGAATGTCTCGCTCACGGAAGTGCAGACGTTCTTCGCGCAGAATTTGAACGTCCCGGACGCACAGATCACCTTGGACACATCGAGCGGCGATTTTATGGCGCGGCTTGACGTGCTTGACGAGGCGACGCACCAGAAATTCGCGAGCATATTGCAGAGCCAATGGCCAACCTTCCAGGAGTTGAGCTTCCAGTCCATCGGGCCGTCGGTCGGCGCGTCGGTCGAGAAGAATGCGATTATCGCGATTATCCTCGTCATCATCGGCATCTCGCTCTATATCGCCTATGCGTTCCGCAAGACCTCGCGTCCGGTGAGCTCGTGGAAGTATGGTTGGATCACGCTCTTGACGCTCTTCCATGACGTTTCCATCCCGGCGGGCATGCTCGCGATCCTCGGCCACTTTTTGAATGTCCAGATTGACACCAACTTCATCGTCGCGCTTCTCGTCGTGATGGGCTTCTCCGTGCACGACACGATCGTCGTCTTTGACCGCATCCGCGAGAACCTGACGCTGAACCGTGGGAAGGAGAAGTTCGAGACGGTCGTGAACACGAGCGTGAACCAAACCCTCGCGCGTTCCATTAACACCTCGCTCACGCTGATTCTCGTGCTCATTGCGCTTTATTTTGTCGGTCCCGCCGACCTCCAATATTTCGTCTTGACCTTGCTCGTCGGCGTCACGACCGGCATCTACTCGTCCATCTTCATAGCGAGCCCGGCGCTGCTGCTCGTGAGTCCGAAAGAATAGCTTCTCCGCGCGCAAATCCGAACGGCTTTTGAATCGTTCGGTGTGCGGGCGCTGGCGCTCCATTTCCTCGGTCGCACTCGGCAAATGGAGCATCCCGCGCCTGCTCCCTCCGATACGGTGGATTTGCGCACGGAATCCGCTCTCTCATTCCGGAATCCGGTCTCCACAGCCTCATCTGTCTGATGGGCGGCAAAATGCCGGCAATTTATGGCCCGAGCGCGGACACGGCAGAATAATCATTTTTCTTTCTTTGATATCGCAAATTGCGATATCAATGAGATATGTGTTTAAGCTTAAATTGGAGGTCGCCAATTGCGACTTCCATTTTTTAATCATTTTTTAATCTCGATATGCTATAATTGCGGAAACGCGTTATTCATACCATGAATTGGTGCAGGGGATTTACCAAAGAAACCCATCCGGGCGTTGCAAAAATTTCCGCGACTATGAAGGCGCGGAAGATTGATAATTTCAAGCAATGGCGCTTGGGCATGATGGAGGCGGGGGAAATAAAGTCAGCATACCCGCCGTTTCCAAAGTCCGCCATGCTTGCGGAATATATCGGCGTTACGCTCGGCGACGGGCATATAGAGCAATTTCCCCGATGCGAAAGAATTACTATAGCCGGAGATCTTCATAAGATGGGCTATATCTGGCATTATTTTCAACTCACAAAAAAGCTTTTCGATAAAAAACCGATTGTCGCAAAGGCGAAAAATTCGAACGGTGTTCGGTTGAGTTTATACGAGAAACATATTTCCGACCGGTTGGGGATACCTGTCGGCAGCCGAAAGAATCTGGATTATAAGCTGCCCGCATGGATTGATGAAAATCCTGATTATTTGGTCGGTTTTCTAAAGGACCTTTTTGAAGCGGAGGCATATCTCTCCGTCCATTTGCCGACCTGCACCTATAATTTTGCCTTTGTAAATCTTAACCCTTATCTTTTGAAGATAGTTGAAAATAGCCTGCGAAAACTTGAATTTCATCCCGAAGTGCGCCATAATGCCATAAGGTTAAGGAAGAAAGCCGAAGTTGAAAGATTCAGGACGCTCATTTCTTTTCGGGAATATTAACCTGATTGCCGGGTGGTGTAAGGGTAGCACGTCGCGCTCTGGACGCGAAAATCGGGGTCCGATTCCCTGCCCGGCAGCCATTCGACTCGCTGCGCTCGCTCATGGCTATAGCCGCTGACCCGCAGTGTGGTCTAGAAAGGGGTTCGCCTCTGTATTCTGGTTCTAACGTCTTCTACGATATCCGGCCGTTTTCACAACCTCGCCAAAATTTCTCCTGTCTTTCTCACGCGGCCGATGCGCGGGAAGGTTTTACTGACGGTAAATTGGTGCTCTTCCGCCGACGCAGCCGCCATCGCGTCTTCGGCGAAGATTTGATTGTAACCATATTCATAAGCGAACCGCGCGGTGCTCTCGACGCCGATGTTCGTCGAGATGCCGCAGAGAACCATCGTTGTTATGCCACGCCGCCTGAGTTCCAGATCAAGTTCCGTACCATAAAATGCGCCCCATTGGTGTTTGGTGATGACAAAGTCGCCGGGCTTCGGACCTATTTCCGGCACGATGTCCGCCCAATCTGGCTCACGAGTCTGGTTCCATGGTGCCACGTCAGCGATCGGGCGCAATGCATCCTTCCCGTCCGGCGACGGCGTCACGTGTACCAAAAATATCGGCATGCCGTTTTTTCTGAAAGCATCCGCAAGCGACGCCGCGTTTATGACGACATCAGCCGCCGTGTGTGGGACGGTCTCGCGTCCCACGATGCCTTTCTGGAGATCAATCACGACGAGCGCCGTTTTGGATTTATCGATGGATAGGTTGCCCATGCTTCTCATATTGCCACTTTTATAAAGAGATGACAAGGGATTTCTATTTTGACTTCGTTATTCAGAATTTGTTATGATAAAATAATGGCAAACAAATTTATTTGGCAGGACATATACAGTGTCGGCATCCCGTCAATCGATGCCCAACACAAGGACTTCTTCTCGACGACCAATGAGATCATTGACTTGCTCAACAGGAAGGAAAGCGCGACTAATGAGCAGCTACTTGCGGAGGTCATGAAACTTGTGAACTATGCCAATACACACTTCAAAACGGAGGAAGGATACTTTGACAAGTTGCATTATTTTGATGCAGCAACCCATGAGGCCGCCCACAACTCATATCGCAAGCGGGTGGCATATTATTTGGAAGAGTTTGCAAAGCCGGAGGTTGACACGCCGCGCATGGCGGACGAGATCGCGAGTTATTCGATTTATTGGCTGTCGGATCACATCCTTCAAGTGGACAAACAGTATACGATTTTTTTCAAGGAGCACGGAGTGAAGTGATACAATAACAATGTTGCGGAGAACGCTTTCAATGATCGCGGTTGTGCTCGGAATCGTCTTTGTCATCCTCGCTTTCTTTTACTGGCTCACGCCGGCGGGAAATTTGCCGTCGTTCATGCCAGGATTCATCGCCGGGTCTTCGGCGATCCATTTCAAGCACGGCCTGGCGGCGCTCATCGTCGCAATTTTGCTTTTCATTTACGCATGGTTCGCGGGCGGGAAGAAATCATCTTTATAGTTGAGCTTTTCCAAAGCGGTCAAAGAGAGGCAATAAAACAGCGATTGTTTTCATTCGTTCAAATGAACGAATGAAGTTTGTAACACTCTTGCTTTCACAGAAAGAGGATCGACGCGATAATTCCGACCGCAATGCAATAAACGGCGAACGGCCACAACTTTTTTGTTTCGAAATATTTCAATAGGAACTTTACGGAAAGATACGCGAAAATTCCCGCGGCCACTGCGCCCGCCACGGTTTGGCCGAGGAACATCGCCTCGCCGGGCGTCGTGAAGAGTTCGGGGATTTTCAAGACCGATGCGGCGCCGATGATGGGCGTGGCAAGGAGAAATGAGAAGCGGGCGGCGTCTTCGTAGGACAGCTCCGCCAAAAGGCCGCCGGTGATGGTTGAGCCGGTGCGCGAGAATCCGGGCACGAGCGCGAGCACTTGCATGAGGCCGATTTTGACCGTTTGCCGCCAAGAATTTTTCGCTATACGAATATCACTTTGTTCGCCGACGGTTTCGGTTTCAATTTTCTTTTTCTTGCGCAAAATGTCCGCGCTCCAGAGCATAGTGCCGTTTAAGACCAAAACGCCGGCGACGAGGCGCGGCGACGCGAAGAGCTCGGCGAGCGATTGTTGGAATAATAGGCCGAGTATTCCGGCAGGGATGGTCGCGACGACGAGCATCCAGCCAAGTTTTGCGTAAGGTCCGCCGGCGTCGATTGCGCGTTCCTTGAGCGAAATCCACATTCCGCGGAAAATTTTCATCCAGTCGTTCCAGAAAAAGAAGAACAAAACGAGCGCGGTCGCGGTGTGCGTGGCGACGAGAAAGGTCAAAAAAATAGGATTGCTCTGGTTAATGTGCCATCCGAGAAGCGACGGCAGGATGACGCTGTGCCCCAAGCTTGAAACCGGAAAAAGTTCGGTGATGCCCTGAAAAGCGCCGATCACGAGCGTCTGCAGATAGGTCATGGATTCAATATATCAGACGGCAGGTGGCACCCGTCCAATTTTATTTATGAAAGCTTTCGAGTTAGAATGAGCACTATATTGAAAACGCTCAAATTTCGGTCTGCATTGGCGAAGCTCATCCTCGACGGCGAGAAGACCACGACGTGGCGGCTTTTTGACGACAAGGATTTGCAGGTTGGCGACGTTGTGGAACTTATGAATTGGGAAACGCACGAGATTTTCGGGCGCGCCGTGATTACGGAAGTCGAGGAGAAACCAATCAATTATTTGAACGAAAAGGATTGGGAAGGGCACGAGCGATTCTTGAGCGACGCCGAGATGTACGCAAAATACCGCGAATATTATCCCGGCCGCGAAGTCGGTTCCAATACGCTCGTGAAAATCATCCATTTCGATCGCATTGAAAAATGAACCTATTTTAATCTGTTTCTGCGAGAAAACCTTGCAATGTCTTATGGATCTCGCCTGCAAGTTTCCGCAACGCTTCGCGGCGCTTCCAAAATGAATTGTTTTCCGAGAGATCGTTTTTACGGATCAAGCCCAGCTCGCGGATTGCGACGTACCGGTCGTGGCCGAGGTCGTCCGTCGTGCGGATATCAATGTCTTCGATGCCCTGATAAACCTGTTTCAGCACTGCGTACTTCGGGGAGATTTCCGCCGCGCGTTTCCCTTTTTTGCCGTCGCTGAAAAAGACGCCGAACGACGGCGTGGATTCCACATATTCCACGAAATCATGGAGCGTCACGAAAAATCGGTAGCTTGCGGGCGTTTCGCTAACCTTGCCGTATTTTTGGTCTAAAGCTAATTTTGTCTTGGTTGCCGATGCCATCGCTCAATGATAGCATGGATTTGGGATAATAGGTATATTTTTTTGCAATATGCTCATAGACGACGTAGCCATCAAAATATCGGCGGGACACGGCGGCAAAGGCGCGGCGGTTTTTAATTCGACGCTCATGGCGCTGGGGCCGGCGGGCGGTTCGGGCGGGCGTGGCGGGAACGTTCTAGCGGTCGGGGTTTCTGATATCAGCGCGCTGAACCAGTTTCGTTTCAAAAAGGAATTTAACGCGGAAAATGGCCGAGACGGACGGGGACAGTTCCGCGACGGGCATGTCGGAAAAGATTTGGTGATGAAGCTGCCGGTCGGCACGGTGGTATATAAATTGGGACATGGGACAGGGGACATGGGACGGGGTATTGAAATCACGCACGTCGGCGAAACGGTTACGCTCGCGAAAGGCGGTCTCGGCGGCAAGGGGAATTTCCAGTTCCGCTCGGCGACGAACACCTCGCCCACGCAGTTCCAATCCGGCTTGCCGGGCGAAAGCTTCGATTTGCGGTTGGAGCTGAAGCTCATCGCGGATGTCGGCTTTGTCGGTCTGCCGAACGCCGGCAAGTCAAGCATGCTGAATATGCTTACGAACGCGTCGAGCAAGGTGGCGAACTATCCGTTCACCACGCTCGAGCCGAATTTGGGCGTCTATTATGAATTGATTCTCGCCGACATTCCGGGACTTATCGAAGGATCGTCAGCGGGCAAGGGACTTGGCGTAAAATTTCTGCGTCACGTTGAGCGTACGAAAATCCTCTTCCATTTCGTTTCCGCCGAATCATCCGATCCGGAAAAGGATTACAAAACGATCCGCCGCGAGCTTGGCGCGTATAATAAAGAGCTTCTCGAAAAAACCGAATATCTTCTCCTCTCGAAAAGCGACCTCGCGGAGAAAAAAGAATTGAAGGAGAAGCTTGAGATCCTCAAAAAATTGAACCCGACCGCAATCGCGGTTTCCGTGAACGATCCAGAAAGCGTGAAGAAGGTGGAGAAGATATTAAATCAGATCAAGGTGGAAAAGTGATGAATTTGGTATACTTCACAGAACAATGGCGAACAGGGCAGAATTTTTGAATTTGAATCCAAAATCGGCTCGGGAAATTTTATGGAAGACGAACACGGCTTTGCGTTCGGCGGAAAAGGAATTGGCGGCAATCGCGGACGTACCGAAAAAAGGGAAGCGCACGGTCGCGAATACTTTCGAGCCGTTAAACCGGGTTTCGATGATTATTGCCGAAGCGCGCAACCGGGCGTCACTTTTTTCCGCTGCGCATCCGGATTCGAAGATCCGCGCGGCGGCGGAAAAGGCCACGCAGAAGCTCGCGGAATTTTTTCCGAGGATCTATTTGCGGCGCGACATTTATGAAGCGGTGCAAAGCGTTTCGCCGGAGGGACTTGATGCGGAAGCGAAACGGTTCCGTGAAAAGGAATTGCTGGATTTCAAGCTGACCGGCGTGGACAAGTCCGCGGACGTGCGGCGTGAAATTCAGCGGCTGACGCGGCGCGGCGTGAAGCTCGGGCAGGCATTCGACCGGAACATCAAAAATGATGTCCGATATGTCGATTTGAAGCCAAGCGAACTTGAAGGGCTGCCGGAAGATTATCGGAAAGCGCACGCGCCTAATAAGCACGGCATGGTTCGCCTCTCGACGCAGTATCCGGATTATCTGCCGTTCATGCAATACGCGAAGAGCGACGGCGCGCGGCGGCGTTTCAATTTTCTCTTTTTGAACCGTGGCTGGCCGAAGAATGACAAGGTGTTCCGCGAGCTTTTGGCCGTCCGCCGGCGGCAGGCGCGGCTTTTGGGATTCAAGGATTGGGCGGATTACGCCACGGTGGAAAAGATGACCGGCTCGGCGAAAATCGTGCAGGCGTTTCTGGATCAAGTTGATCGGCTGACAAAAATACGCGCGGATCGCGACTACCAACTTTTGCTTGCACGAAAACGAAAAGACGACCCAAAAGCGAAGTCGATCGGCTCATGGGAATCAGTGTATTACGATAATTTGGTTGCGAAAGAAAAAATCGGCTTTGATTCGAAAGAGGTCAGAAATTATTTCCAGTTCAAAAAAGTGAAAGCGGGGGTTTTGAAAACGGCGGCACGGCTGTTCGGACTGGATTGTCAGCGGGTAAAAGCGTCGGTGTGGCACAAAGATGCCGAGGCATTTAACGTGTTTCGCGGAAGAAAGCTTATCGGCCTCTTTTATCTCGATCTCCACCCGCGCACGGGCAAATATGGCCACGCGGCGTGCTTTGACATTCGGCCGGGCATTCATAGCAAACAGCTTCCCGAGGCGGCGCTGATTTGCAATTTTTCAAAAGAACTGATGAGCCACGACGAGGTCACGACTTTTTTCCACGAGTTCGGGCATCTTGTCCATTTCATATTGGGCGGCGACCAGCGATGGGCGCGCTACAGCGGTTTTGCGACGGAATGGGATTTCGTCGAGGCGCCGTCGCAGATGCTCGAGTCGTGGGCGCTTGACTTCGGCACCTTGCGGCAATTTGCTTTCCATCACAAGACCGGAAAGCCGATATCCCGCGATTTGGTCAGCCGCATGCAGAAAGCCGAAAATTCCGGGAAAGGGATTTGGCAGCGGACAGCAGCTTTTTTACGCGGCGCTGTCGCTGCATTACCACCAGGAACTGTCACCTGCGCGCGCGGATTTGCTCGGCATCATGCTGCGCGAGCGGAAAAAATTCAGCCCGTTCGGCTATTTGCCCGGGACGCATCTGCATGCAAGCTTCGGCCATCTGAACGGCTACTCGGCGCTTTATTACACCTATACATGGTCGCGCGCCATCGCGGAGGACATCCTGACGCCTTTCCGAAAGAAAGGCATGTATGACCGCGCGACCGCGAAAAGATATGCCGAGCTGATTCTGGCGCGGGGCGGTTCAAAAGACGCGCGCGAATTGCTGAAGGATTTCCTCGGGCGCGAGTGGAATCTTGAAGCATTCCGGAGGTGGTTGAAGAAATAGGGTTTCATAACAATCAAAAACCGCACTTTCGCGCGGTTTTTGAACTGGTGGCATAAGGATGCCACGCCAGCCTGTCACCTTGATATTCATAGTACGCGCGTTTTTATGGATGTCAAGCATCCGGAGTCCGCCAACGTGGACCGGCGGAGAGTCGAACTCCGATCTGCCAGGTGACAGGCTGGCCGTGTTACCCTTATCACCACCGGCCCAGCATTTGGCTTTTGAAATATAACATTGCCGATATGAAATTTAGATAAAGAAAAGATAAAAATTTTATGAAGATGGCAAAATGACTACAGCCCTCATAAAATAAGCGAAAACAGGTCGTTTAATTTTCGAATGGTATGTGTCCACGCTACTTCGAGGGCGGAATTGCCCTATCAGCTTTCCCATTTTCGGTTTAATATGGAGTTGATGGAAAAGCCCGAAAATCTGAATACTGGGTCGGCACGGTTTTGGGTCATCGCCGCCGTCGTTTTTTTGTTCGCCGCTGTGGCGGTTTTTTGGATGGTCCGGTATCCGCGGGTTGCGGTCGTGAAAAGCGGCGTTCCGGTTTCGGCGGCAAGCTCTTCGACTGCCGTGTTGGGATCTTTAACGGCGAGTTCATCGGTTGCGTTTGGCAATTCTTCAGCGACGGATTCTTTTGGGACAGACGCAAGCGGCGCACCGGAGATTCCGGACATTTTATCATTCATCAACACTTCAACGCCGGTGAACACGGCTGCCTATGACGCGAAGATGTTGCAGCTGGCGAATCTGCCGCCGCGCGTCATCAAATACGAGGTTTCGAGCACCGTCGCGACTTCGGGATTCGTGATGGCGACGCGGACAGTGCCGGGCGTCTCAACGCTGTGGCCGGTATCAACTGCGCGGGCGCCGTATCCGAACGCTGGCGCGATACTGCCTTTCAATCGCATCGTGGCGTATTACGGAAATTTTTATTCGGCGCAGATGGGCGTGCTTGGCGAGTATCCGCCGGCGCAAGTTTTGCAAATGCTTGCGAGCACGACGGCGGCTTGGGCGGCGGCCGATCCAACGACGCCGGTGATTCCAGCCATCCAATACATCGCGGTGACGGCACAGGGGAGTCCGGGGCCGGACGGCAAATACCGGCTGCGGATGCCGGCTGACCAGATCGAGAAGGCGATCAGCATGGCGGCGCAGGTGAACGGGCTCGTGTTCCTCGACGTGCAGGTCGGTTTGAGCAACGTCGAGACGGAAGTGCCGCTGCTCGCGTCATATCTGAAGTTGCCGCAGGTGGAATTGGCAATTGATCCGGAGTTCGCAATGCATGACGGCGAGCGGCCAGGAACGGTAATCGGCACGATGGATGCGGCGGATATCAATTGGGCGGCGCAGTATTTGGCGAATATCGTGCATGACAACAATCTGCCACCGAAAATTCTCGTCGTCCACCGCTTCACCGAAGACATGGTGACGAATTATAAGAAAATCCAGCCGCTGCCCGAGGTGCAGATTGTTATGGACATGGACGGCTTCGGCTTCCCGGCAAAAAAAATAAACACGTATGCGCAAGTGATCGTGCCGGAGCCGGTGCAGTTCACGGGGTTCAAACTTTTTTATAAAAACGACATTAAAGGTCCGCTCGGGCACCTCATGACGCCGAGCGAAGTTTTGAAGCTAAGCCCGCAGCCGAGTTATATCCAGTACCAATAATTCGTGCTACTCCTCACGCAGATTCATTTCCAATTTAAAAGGACAACGGTGCTACAATGGAGCTATGCCAAGAAAAACTGTTAACTTTGGAAACCTAAAATCCCGGCCGACAGCCGCAGCGCGACTGTTCTGTAGCGAAGTGGTCGACCAGGCGATTGTTGACATCAGCACGGAAATCAAAGACCCGGCCATTCGCCGGATGTTCAGCCAGTGTTTGCCGAACACGCTTGACACGACGGTGCATTATCGCGAAGACGAGCGCGGCAATCCGGACAGCTTCGTTTCAACCGGCGATATCCCGGCGATGTGGCTGCGCGATTCGACCAGCCAGGTCTGGCCGTATCTACGGCTCATCAGCAATGCCCCGGAAATAAAGGATCTTTTTGTCGGCCTCATCATGCGCCAGGTAAAAAGTATTCTCATTGATCCATACGCAAACGCTTTCACCGATCCTCTCGCCCCGTGCAAAAAAAGAAATCCGTGGTGGCCGAAAGGGGATGCTTGGAAAAAAGGAGTGTGGGAGCGGAAGTATGAGCTCGACAGCCTTTGCTCATTTTTTCGCCTTGCGGTTGGTTACCATGAAGTGACGAAGGATCTCCTGCCTTTCAATCGCACTTGGACGAAGGCCGTTGGGAGCGCCATCAAGGTCATACAGCGCGAACAAGAGACGCTTGACAAATCTACAGTGCTCGCTGCCGGCGAAAAAAGTATGTATAAATTTTTTGGTCCCGACGGGAAACCGCATCCGGCGGTTCGGGTGCGGGGCTATGGCTATCCCGGGAAAAGATCCGGCTTGAGCCGTACGGTTTTCCGACCGTCCGATGATGAGGCCGTGTTTCCCTATTTGATTCCGGCCAATGCGATGGCGGTGGTTAATTTGCGCGGCGTCGCAAAAATATTGAAGCTAACCAAGCAGCCGAAACTGGCGAACGTCGCCCTGCGGCTTGCCCAAGAAATCAATGAAGGGATCAAAAAGCATGGCATCGTAAAACGCGAAAAGTTCGGTAAAGTTTTCGCATTTGAAGCGGATGGCTTTGGTTCGGCGTGTATTATGGATGATCCGAATGTGCCGAGCCTGCTCAGCTTGCCGTATCTGGGATATTGTTCTGCTGACGACTCTGTTTACGCCGCGACGCGGAAATTGATTTTGAGTGATGCGAATCCGTTTTACGCGAAAGGCCGTGTGGCATCGGGGATGACGAGTCCGCACACTGGCGTGCTCGACCACATCTGGCCGATTGGGACGATCATGCAGGCGATGACATCGGATGATGAAAGAGAGATTGCCCGCTGCCTGAAAATTCTCAAGAATACGCACGGAGGAACTTACTTTATTCATGAAAGCGTGAATGTTGATAATCCAAAAGACTATACGCGCCCGTGGTTTGGATGGGCGAATTCGCTCTTCGGGGAATTGATTCTTGAGCTGCGGGAGAAACATCCGAAGATGCTCACGAAAATATTTTGACGGCGCCCGCACTCTTTTGTGCGGGTTTTTTATCCAATTGCGAATTACTTGCAAATAACTTGACCCACACCATCGGTGGATGGGACAATGGGAAGTATGAGGAGAGTTATTTTGATCTGGATCGTGGTCGCGGTCATTGCTGTCGTTGGTCTTGGCTGGCTGGCATTTCGCGGTGGCAGCCCTGTTGCCGGTGCTCCGGCGTCTGGCGGCGTCTTGCAGATCGTCGCCGCCGAAAATTTTTGGGGTAGCTTGGTTTCGCAGCTCGGCGGCTCGCACGTGCGGGTCTTGAGCGTTGTGTCCGACCCGAACGCCGATCCGCATGAATATGAAAGCGACGCGAATGACGCGCGCGCGGTTGCTACGGCGAATTACATTATCGAGAATGGCGCGGGGTACGACAGTTGGATGGACAAATTGATCGGCGCTGGCTCGAATCCGAACCGCACAGTGCTCGACGTAGCGTCGCTTCTCGGAAAAAAGGAAGGCGATAATCCCCATTTTTGGTACAATCCCGATTATGTCAATCAGGTAATCGCGCAAATGGAGCAGGATCTCATCGCGCTCGATCCGGCAGATTCTTCCTATTATAAGGAGCAGTACGCCGCGCTTCAGGCATCACTCGCGCCGTATCAAACTCGTATCGCAAGTATCAAGCAGCAGTTCGGCGGCGCGAAAGTCGCGGCGACGGAGGACATTTTCGCTTATCTCGCGGACGCAGCCGGCCTCGATCTTGTTTCGCCACTGGCGTTCACGCAGGCCGTGGCGGAAGGCAATGACCCGCCGGCCTCGAGCATCGTGGAATTCGAGAATCAGCTCAAGGGCGGCGGCATCCAAATGCTGGCGTATAATGGACAGACCGTGACGCCGCTCACCGACAGCATGAAAAAGCTTGCCGCAGACCAAGGCATACCCGTCGTCGGCGTCACTGAAACGATCCAGCCGCCGGATGTTTCATTCCAAGACTGGATGGACGCGCAGCTGATCGAATTGCAAAACGCTTTGAATGCAAAAACACTCGGGCAATGAAAAATAAAACATGACCGCTGATTCCGTCATCGCCGCTGAAAATTTGGCGGGAGGATATCCGTCGAACGTCATTTGGAAGGGCGCTGATTTCTCCGTCGGGCAAGGGGAGTTCGTCGCCGTGCTCGGACCGAACGGCGCTGGCAAGACGACGCTCTTCCGCCTGCTGCTCGGGCTCGCACAGCCGCTCGGTGGCACTTTGAATGTCTTTGGCAAAGCCCCGCGGCGCGGCAATCCGCGTATCGGCTACGTGCCGCAGCAGCATCCGATAGACAGCGAGACGGGCGTCGAGGCGCTCGAACTCGTGCGGCTCGGGCTTGACGGGAACCGTTGGGGGATCGGCTCGGCAAAACAGGCGACCGAAGCGGCGCTCGCGGCACTTCGCACTGTCGGCGCGGAAGAATTGGCACATCGCCCACTCGGCGCGCTCTCGGGCGGGGAGTTGCAGCGCATATTCCTCGCAGAGGCCTTGATCGGAAAGCCGGACCTGCTCCTGCTCGACGAGCCGCTTGCGAACCTCGACATGCGCCGCGAGGCGAATCTCGCGCAGCTCATCGCTGGCATCGTTCGTTCGCGCGGCGTTACGGTTCTTTTGATCGCCCACAACATCAATCCGCTTTTGCCGGTGCTCGACCGCGTCATCTATGTCGCGAACGGCCGGATCATGAACGGCACGCTGTCGGAGGTCATCACTTCAAAGTCGCTCACCGACCTCTACGGAATTCCAATTGAAGTTTTGAAAGATTCGCGCGGCAGGATTGCCATCATCGGCATGGACGAGGCGCCCGAGCATGAGCACCATATTCATAGCAATCGCGACATCCCACATCCATGATTAGCGCCGCATTCAGCTTTAATATTCTCGCCGACCTGCAATCAATGTGGCAGTACGATTTTATGCGGCATGCGTTCGAGGCGGGAACGATCGTCGCGATTATTGCCGGGATCATCGGCTACTTCATCGTTTTGCGGCGGTCGTCATTCGCCGCGCACGCGCTGTCGCATATCGGTTTCGCCGGAGCCGCCGGCGCCGTCCTCCTGGGCGTGAATCCGATCATCGGGCTCCTCGTCTTCACGAGCGGCGGCGGCTTCGCCATGGCGACCTTGGGCCGCAAAGCCGCGAGCCGCGATGTGCAGATCGGAACCGTGCTGGCGTTTATGCTTGGCCTCGGTGTCCTCTTCATCAGCCTGTATTCCGGCTACGCCACGGAGGCTTACTCGCTTTTGTTCGGTGAAATTTTGGGGATCAGCAGCGGCGACGTGCTCGTAACGCTCGTCGCGGCGCTCGTTCTTCTCGCAGCAGTCGCGGTTGCGTATCGTCCGCTCCTTTTCACATCGCTTGACGAAGACGTCGCGGAAGCGAAAGGCGTGCCGATTTTCTGGATAGGCGTCCTCTTTATGCTGCTCGTCGCCGTCGCGACCTCCATTGCCGTGCAGGTGGTCGGTGTCCTCTTGATCTTCGCGCTCATGGTTACTCCCGCTGCGGTCGCGCAGCGCCTTGCCCGCCGCCCCGCGCAGGGGATTCTTGTTTCAGTGCTCATAGCATTGTTCGCCACCTGGTTTGGGCTGTTCATTTCGTTCTACGTGCCGTATCCCGTGAGTTTTTTCATAACAACCATAACCTTCGCGGCGTATCTGGCCGTGAGGTTATCGCAGTCGGCGAAAGTTCGCAATGCGCGAGCGGCGGCGCAGCTGTTTTGACGAACCTATCTGGGGATTTTGATCATCGTGCCGTTCCTGACGGACGCGAAAAGCGACCCGTTCGTCAAGTTTCACATAAAGCAGGGCCTCGTGCTCATTATCTTCGAGATCATCACGTGGTTTATTGAAATCATTCCGGTCATTGGCTATTTGATCGGATGGATCTTCTGGCTTGTGACGATCATTTTCATCATCGTCGGCGTCATGAATGCGTCGCAGAAAAAGGAACAGGAATTGCCGCTCATCGGCGGCTATGCGAAGAATTTCAATTTTTAGGATCGGTTTGGTTCGCCGTAATCCGAAAGCGTCGATTTCGAGATCGGCGCTTTTTGGAATTTTTTCATTTGCTCATTCGAACGAATGAACGAATGAGATTTTCGAAAATTCCCCGGGATAGGCGAGTTTAAAGACGGTCTTCGCCGTGAAAGCTGTCTTCTCGACCCGCAAAAACCAACATTAAATTTTAATGAAGTGAATTATTAAATTTTGATTAAAAGAAACTTGCAAATTGATTTTTACCTTATACGCTTTAGGAAAGGCCGAAAAAAATATCAAAAATCCGCAATGGACAACAACAACGGCGAGAAAAAGCGGTTTGCGGGGAACTGGAAGTGCGCGAAGTGCGGGGCGGAGATCACCTCGCTCCCATTCGAGCCGAAAGGCAAGAGCGTGGAGCGCCTGCAGTGCGTGGAGTGTTATAAGAAGAGCAAGGAGGCGGAGGAATAGGGGATAGATAAAAAGAGCGGGGCGGGCGCAAGAAGACCGTCTTCGCGGAACTCCGCGAAGAGGGTCTTCAAAATCCCGCGCCCGCCCCGCTCTTTTTATAGTTATTTTCCGTAATTCTTTATCGCTTCGGCATAAATCGCTTCCCATCTTTTTGCTATCTCTGGCGGCGAATAGCGTAAGGCGGTCTTCCGCCCTCCGGCGCCGAGGGTTTTTTGGAGTTGGGGATTTTTCAGGATTTGGATGATACGTGCGGCAAGGGCTTGGGGGTCATTGGGTTCAACCACAAAACCGTTTTCCTTGTTGATATATTCGGGCAACGCACGGGCGTTCACGCCGACGACGGGCACGCCGCACGCCATCGCCTGCATCATGACCATGCTTTGGGTGTCGGCGGTGCTCGTGATGGCGAAAACTTTTCCGGCGTTCATGATCTCGACCATATGCGGTTGGTCAACGAATCCGGGGAATCTCACCGAGCTTTCAACTTTGAGCGCTTTTGCGAGGTCGCGTAGCCCTTGTTCATCCGCGCCGCGGCCGGCAATCATCAGTTCCGCCTCCGGGATTTCTTTCTTCACGAATGGCAGTGCGTGGATGATGACGTCAATGCTGCGTTCTTTGGCCAACCTTCCGGCGTGGATGATGGGACAATTTCCAAGCTTCCATTTTTTTCTCAACGCCGCCCGGTTCCGGAGCGGCTTGAAAATATCCGTGGCGATGGGGTTTGAGAGTGGGACACCTTTTTTCTTGAAGCCGGTCTCTTCCATCTCTTTGAAGACCGAGCGTGACGGGCCTGTCACGATCACGCACCGCTCGTAATACCAATTCACGTATTTCAAAATGAGCGCGTCGGTCCATGCGGACTTGAACGGGTTGTAACGCAAAAATTCCTTCGTTGCGGTGTGGTTCGTGCCGACGAGGGGCTTGTGGAGGAACCGGCTCGCGAGCAGCGCCTCAAAGCCGAGGCCGAAGAACGTTTGGGTATGGATGACATCAGGGTTGAATTTTTTCACTTCCAAAAAGCGGAGGCCGTTTGGGATGACGCCGCGACCTTGCCCCGAACCCGTGTTGAAATGGATCCCCGAGAAGCGCGTGATCTCCACGTTTGGCCCGAGGTCGGGTTCGCGGTGCGGTTCGTTCGAGAGCTTGTAATCGGCTTCGGAATATTTTGGGACGTAAAAATGGATGCGGTGTCCGCGTTTCGAGAGCTCTTTTGAGAGCGAAATGAGCGAGTCGGAGATGCCGGAGAGTTCAGGGTAAAAATTATCAGAGAACAGTGCAATTTTCATTTATTCTTTTCTGTCATCCCGGGCTTGACCCGGGATCCAGATTGACTAATTTCAAACCTGGATTCCGGCTCGGTGGCCGGAATGACAAGCACTCTTTCATTCCTCAAACTCCCTCGCGAATCTTTCTGTGAGCCGCCGCTGGAAGTAGAGCGCGAGGAGGACGATTGCAATCGCGGCGGCGATGATGTAGCCGCCAATATTCAGGTAATGGACGAGCTGGCTGTAGGCGGCCCCGAAATAGTAGCCGATGAGCAAATAAAGGAGCGAGCTGGGGATGGTGATGATGACGCACCAGAACGCGAATTTTTTGATGTCCATCTTCGCGATGCCGGCGGCGACGAGTCCCGGAGTCGCGAGGAGGGGAATGAGCTTGATGGCGATGAGCGATTTGCCGGCATGTTTGTGGATGGCGCGTTCGGCTTGTTGGATTTTCGGTTTTGTGAGGCCGATAAAGTGTCCGTACTTGTCAACGAACTTTTCGCGGCCCCAGTAGCCGAAAGCGTAAAGGAAACCGTCAGGGATCAGGTTTCCCAAAATAGAGAGTATGAGCACGGCCCAGACGTTTAGCGCGCCCAACGCGGCACCGAAGGCGGCGGCAGCCGTCACGACGGGGCCTTCAATGAGCATGGCGATGAAAAGGAGCGTGTAGCTCTGGCCGACGATCCAATGGCCGAGCATTCCGAAGTCAATTGAGGGCATTCCATAATTCTAGCAAATGCGTAGCGCATGTTCACTGGGCGAAGCGGATACGACGCGCCTTTCGAGGTACGGTGTCGCGTCGTGCTCGCCGCGCACCTGGCCCTCGGCGCGGGCCGGCTTGTTCGTCCGTGTGCCGATTGAAGGCGCGCACTGCGGGATCGCCTTGAAAGGCACGCCGTATCCGCTTCGCCCAAACCCGACGGCATCGAATGCCGTCGGGATTTCTACTCCCTTCTTATTTGAACCGGCGAATGCTATAGTCATTAAAAATGACACTCAGACCGCAATTTTTGGTGCTTTTGCTCGTGGTTTGCTTTGTCACGGTTCTTGGATTGCAATTTAACGTTTATCATTATGCGCAGGCGCAGAATTTGGTCGTCGCGGCAAACTTCACTTCTTTTTCCGGCACTTTGGCTTTTGTGATTGCGGGCGGTTACGTTTTAATGTTCGTCGGGATGCTGATCGAGGGGCCGGTCGTGACGGCTGCCGCCGCCTTCGCCGCCGCGCTTGGCTATTTCAATATCTGGATCGTGCTCGTGCTCGCGATTCTGGGCGACCTGCTCGCCGACATGATTTACTATGGCATCGGCTACTTTGGCCGCGTGCACTTCGTTGAAAAATATGGCCACCACATCGGCATCACGACGGCCCGGATGGAGCGTTTGGAATATCTGATCAAGAACCATCCCAAGAAAACGCTTGCGGCCGTGAAGCTCGCGCCGATGCTGCCCGTGCCCGGTCTCATGATGATCGGCGCGACGCGGATGCCATTCAAGAAATTCAGTACGATGGCGTTCGTCATCACGCTCCCCAAAGCGCTGCTTTTCATGGCAATCGGCTATTATTTCGGCCGCGCGTACGATTCCATCGCGCGCTACGTCGAGAACGGGCAGTATTTCATCATTGTGGCGCTCGTCGTGATCGTCGCCGCGTTTTACGTTTACAAAAAAATCGCCGCGAGGATTTCGCTGCAATTGGAAGTGATTTGAGGCGTTGTCATTCCGGCCCCCGAGCCGGAATCTATGTTTGTAATTTTCAATT
>CAVUWW010000014.1:0-8437 GCA_963745135.1 uncultured bacterium
TGTAGATTGGCGGATTGCCAAGCTGCTGTAGGAGGTGCGGCAGGGCGCCGATGTGGTCATAATGGCCGTGCGTCAGGATGATGGCTTGGATATTTTGCTTTTTCTTTTCGAGGCATGAGACGTTTGGGATGATGTAATCAATGCCCGGCGTCTCCTCTTCGGGAAACTGCAAGCCGACGTCAATGATCACGATTTCGTTTTTGTATTCCAAAAACATGCAGTTGCGGCCGACTTCCTCAAGCCCGCCGAGCGGCACGAAGCGGAGCGCTTCTCCTTTGCCGACTTCAGCTGGCCGCTGCAGGAATGCTGGGCGGTTCATGGTGCCGGTGCTTGCCCGAGCCGAGCGGGGCGTCGTACCCTGCGGCAAGCGCGGAGTCCGCGGCGGACGCGGCGGGGCCGACCGACGCGTTTCTTTCGGGGGGACTCCAGCGGGCCGTGGTCGGATATCAGGAGGCCGGATGTGCGGCCGGGTTGTTTTTACTGATACATCTTTCGGTTCAGATTTTTTGAACATAATTTTATTTAATTTATTTTTTTATCTGTCATCCCAGATCGAGACCCGGGACCCATATTTTTGTTTATTATTTATTTTTCGACTAATGTTTTTAATTTTTTCAAAGATTCTTCGACGGATCCGACGACGGTTCCCGTCTTTTTTACAAATTCAATAGACCAACGAGGATTACGTTCTTTATTCCAAACGATAATCAATCGGTCGCAAAAATCGCCTGGTTTTTTAACATTGTTTGCATAGAAACATCCGATTTCGATCCATGTGCCCTCCGATGGCGCAATGCCCGGATTTGCAACCATAATATCGGCATTTTTGACACCATTCAAATCGTCAGGGAAAAACGTATCTGGCGACGTTTGACCAGAGTCAAATTCCCAATCATGGAATTGAAACCCATCAAGCGCCTTAAACAACTTTTTCCAATTATTCTCATATTCGTTCGATTGGCCAGCAAGATATACTCGCAATTTTTCTGCCATAATAAAATTCGTGCCGGGGAAGGGAGTTGAACCCTTATGACCTTGCGATCGCTGGCACCTGAAGCCAGTGCGTCTGCCAGTTCCGCCACCCCGGCGTTGGAGGAGCTTATCAAGCGAAATTGCAGTATAGCACGGAAACACTTTAAAAGTCAAATCTTATTCTCATGTTCTTGAGAACATGAGAATAAGATTCATGATTTCCAGCGGAATTCCTGATAAAATGGCTGGCTTTCATTCCAATGTCCTTAAGAATGTCGGGATGAAAGAAATCCTTATTTGCTAATTCAATTGAATTAGCAAATAAGGATTTCTTCGGGAATGATAGGTTTTTCATCCTATGGTAATATGAAGCCATGAGGATTAAATCTCTCTCGGCGCGGCGAATATTGGACTCACGCGGCGAATGGACCGTCGAGGCGGCGTTTGAATTGAAAAACGGCGTGCAGGCGACGGCTTCGGTGCCGCAGGGGAAAAGCATCGGCTTGCACGAGATGCGCGCCCTGCCCGCCGACGCCGCCGTTCGGAAAATCAATAACGCAATCGCGCCGCGCGCCAAACGACAGGATTTTCGGACACAGCAGGCGTTCGACGATTTTTTGATCAAACTTGACGGCACGCCCGACCGGTCAATGCTTGGCGCAAATGCAACGCTTGCCCTCTCTATTGCTTTTTTGCGCGCCGAAGCGATCTCGAAAAATCTTCCATTATGGAAACATATTGCGGGCGATGAATGGAAGACTGGCTCGAAGAAGGGCGTGGTTCATCCGCGGCTTTTCATGAATATGGTAAACGGCGGCCTGCACGCAGGGAACAATCTCGATTTCCAGGAGTATCTGGTCATCCCGAAATGCGGGACGATCCGCGAATCGGTAGAAATCGGCACGCAAATTTACCACGAGCTCGGCGATGCGCTTGCGCGGTCAAAAGGCAAGGGCGCGAAAAATCTTGGCGACGAGGGCGGCTATGCGCCGGACTTCAAGGATAACGCCGAGCCGTTCCGATTTTTGCGCGCCGCTGCGAAAAAATTGAAGCTCGCGAAAAAGGTTGACTTCGGCATTGATGCGGCGGCAAGCGATGTTAGAAAGAGGAACGATATCGGGCTTGGCGAAGAATATATCAAGCTTGTTCGGCAATACGGGCTCGCGTACATCGAGGACCCGTTCAGCGAGGAAGATTTTTTAAGCTTTGCGGCGCTCAACATGCATTTCAAAAATAAAGTTCTGATTGCGGGCGACGATCTCACGACGACGAATGTCCGCCGGATGGAGCTTGCGCACGCCGAGGGCAGCGTGAACGCGGTCATCATGAAGCCGAACCAAATCGGCACTGTGACCGAAACGCTTGACGCCGTGCGGCTGGCGCGGAAATACGGATGGGCGGTCATCGTTTCCCACCGCAGCGGCGAGACGAACGACGACTTCATCGCGGACTTTGCCTACGGCGTCGGTGCTGACGGCCTGAAGCTCGGCGCACCCGCGCGCGGCGAGCGGGTCGCGAAATATAATCGATTGTTGGAAATCGAATCCAATGAGGATAAATAAGGAAATCCAACATAAGCCATGAAAAAAATTGTCATCATCCTCTACGGGCCGCCGGGCAGCGGCAAGGGCACGCAGGCGAATTTGCTCGCGAGCAAATTGAACCTGATTCACTTCGATACGGGCAAGTTTTTGGAATCGGTGGTGCACGATCCGGCGCGGCAGAATGAAAAAATTATCCGGCGCGAGCGGAAACTTTTCGATACGGGCATTTTAATGACGCCTAGTTTCGTTCTGCACGAAGTGGAACGGGATGCGCGCCGCATCCGGAAGGCGGATTGGGGCATCATATTCAGCGGCTCGCCGCGGACGCTCTACGAGGCGAAGGGCCTCTATCCGGTTCTGGAAAAACTGTACGGCAAGAAAAATATCTTCGTTTTCGAGCTGCAGGCGCCGCTGGATTATTCCATGAAGCGCAATAGCGCGCGCATGGAATGCAAACACTGTGGCTATAATCTGCTGACCGCGTTCTACCCGACAAAAAAAGCAAAATATTGCCCAATCTGCGGCGGGCCGTTCTACCGCCGGAGCTTGGACAAGCCGGGAATCATCAAGGTGCGGCTCGAAGAGTACCGGACGAGGACACTGCCGGTGATTAATTTCGCCAAGAAGCGCGGCTATCGCGTGATAGCCCTCGACGCCCGTCCCGCGCCGTATAAGGTGCTGAAACACATTTTGAAATATTTGAAGAAAAAATGATGTGGTTCGTGCCCGCCGTCCCGAAACATCAGCTGAAGAATCCCATATAGAGCCTATCTTAAAAATAGCTCTCTGGAGCGAAGCCCGCGCTTCTCGCTCGAAAAATTCTCCCGAGAACTGCAGGCCTATTTTGAGACGGGTTCTAGGTCTTATTCGCCCGAATAAGACCCATGTTCGTTTGCCTATTTGTTCGGATGAGCAAACGAAAAAATGAAGATACCCCGCCCTTACGGGTAGGGTATCTTCTCCCTCTTCGCCGCTCCGGAGGAGCGGCGTCCCACTGGCCGCCCCGAAGGCGGCCAGTGGGAAAAACTTCATCCCCGCCCTTACGGGCGGGGTTTTAAGTTTTGAGAGTGATAAAAAACACCGCTTATAGCTGAAGCGGTGCCGATGCTGCAATTTACTGCGAAATTCGAGTCCAGCAGTTTTTGCAGAAATGGTATTCGATGAGAACGCCATTTCTGTTCCGCCAGACGTGCCACGCCCGCGGGGGTTCGAGGAATTTTCCGCACGCGTCGCAGGAAAATGCCCGGTAAGAGAATGGCGCTTCGAGATCCCATTGTTCCGATATGCGGTCGAGCGCCGCTTCGACCCGTTCAGGAAAGACCGGCTTGAAACTGTCGCTGTTGAAATCACCGATGGGATTTTCAGTTCTAATGCCGTTTCTGAATTCCTCCTGGCAATATCCGCAGAGATGAACGGGGGTTAGATACCCACCCGTATGGAGCAGATGGTGCCATGCTCCGTTCGCCAAAAGATCTTTGCATAATCCACAATGGAATCCCCGGAATTCCGGCTGGCCGCTCGGGTTCCATGCTTGCGCAACGGCAAGCAGCTTGGCTTGCAGGGCTTCCGTCATACGAACCCCTCAAATGTTTCCATCGGAATTTCTCTGCCGCCACGAAGAATCCTTTTCACTCCGCAGTTTTGAAGTTTCCGCTTGGTGATCGGCAGGGTGGTGCCGAGAGTCAATGCGATTTCCGTGTGCGCCTCTTCGTCATTGCGGGCGTGAAAACGCCACAGGTCGGGATTTTGAAACTCATGCCCTTCGATAAATTCAATGCGATAGTTTATAGAAACATCCTTTCAAAGTGCCGTTTGCATGATATCCGAAAATTGATTTTTGGTCAAAGCACCAAAATCGAGATTGAAGACGGTCTTCTTTGAGGATCTGAAGACCGTCTTCAATCTGCTGATTTGCTATAATCCCTCCATGCGCAAGCAATCGTCGCTTTTTATGGAGGAACCGGCGAGACAGCCTATTAAGCCGCTTTCGGTTTCGGAATTCATCGCGCTTCTGAACGAACAGCTGCGAGAAATCGAGGTGCAAATCACGGGCGAGATTACCAAAGTCAGCTACCCGCCCTCGGGGCACGCTTATTTTTCATTGAAGGACGAAAAGGACGAGAGCGTGATTGACTGCGTCATTTGGCGGTCGCAGTACGAAGCGGCTGGCGTTAAGCTTGAGGCCGGCATGCGGATCGTGGCGCTCGGCCACGCGGATGTTTATCCGCCGACGGGACGGCTTGCATTCAAGGCGCGTGCGATTGAGCTGACCGGCGAAGGAATTTTGAAAAAACGTTACGAGGAGCTCAAAAAGAAACTTGCTGCGGAAGGCGTTTTTGACGAGGCGCGCAAGCGGCAAATCCCGGATTATCCACAGCGAATCGGCGTGATTACGTCGCGGAACGGCGCGGTAATACATGACATTCTTAATAACTTGGGACAATTTGGGTACAAGGTTATCCTCGCCGATGCGCGCGTTGAAGGGCCGGAGGCGGTGGGAAGCTTGCGCTCCGCAATCCGCGCCATGCGCAACGTACCGCTCGACGTTTTGGTCATCGCCCGCGGCGGCGGTTCGATGGAAGCGCTGCAGGCATTCGACAATGAGCTGCTCATCCGCGAAATTCTGAATTTTCCTGCGCCGGTCATCGCGGGCATCGGACACCATCAGGACGTTCCGCTCATGGCACTCGCCGCCGACGCGCACGCCTCGACGCCGACCGCAGTTGCAAATCTATTGAATCGCTCATGGCAAGAGGCGTCGTTCCGCGTCGCGCACGAGTCGGAACGGATATTCTCGGTTTACCGGAACATCGTCGCCGGTGCGGAGAGTGCGCTCGATTATGCGCCATACTTGAAGAGCATCGAGCGGATGTGCGATGGGACACGGGACGAAATTTTCAATTTTCAATTGCCAATTGTCAAATCCTTTCAAGATTTAATTGCAGAGACGAAGGCCAAAATTGATGTCGCCCTGCGCGTCATTTCCGCAAACGACCCGGCGCGGAACCTGCGGCTCGGGTATTCAATCGCACGGAGGAATGGTAAAATCCTGAAGAGCGTAAAAGGGCTTGCTGCCGGCGACGATTTTGATTTGCAGCTCGGAGATGGGATAATAGAAGCGGAGACAAGGAGCAAGAGACAAGGAGCAGGGAGCGAAAAGTAAAAATTCCTTGTCCTCCCTGTCTCTTGTTTCCTGTTCCATAACCATGAAAGCGCCCCAAACCAAAAATAAAAAGGAGAACCAAAACCTGGGGGAAAATTTGAAAAAACTTACCCGCATCGCCGAGTGGCTTGAGACACAGGAACAAAGCGACGAGCCGGATTTCGATCAGGGTTTGGCGAAAGTGCGCGAGGCGGTTGGGCTGATCAAACAAAGCCGCAAGCGGCTGACGGAGGTGGAGAATGAGTTTGAGGAGATCAGGAAAGAACTGAAGGATGATGAGGGGGAGACGTAAATTCATTTTGTCATTTTGAGCCTTCAGGCGAAGAATCTCATGAAGGGATCCTTCGGCTAATGCCTCAGGATGACGAAAGTTCAGACATGCTAAAAAGGTCGGAAATGATTTTTTTCTTAAATTCAAATGGAAAACAACAAAACAAATCAGTCCCAGGCGGGCATCAACGAGGGCTGCAAGTGCTGGATGCACGGCGGCACATGCTGCTGCGGCTATGGCTGCGGCTATGGTTTTGGATGGGGATGGCACGGCGCGCATCATATCGGATTTATGATCCTGCGGTGCCTTCTCGCAATCGTGATCCTCGTCGCCGTCTTTTGGCTCGGCGTGAAAATCGGCGAGCTGAAGGGCGCGTATGGTTATGGCGGCGGATATCCGTTCGGCATGCACGGCCATGGCCAGTACGGCGTGATGATAGGCGGCGGTTATTACCAACCCGCACCGGTTTTGCGGACGGCGACAAGCACGCAGTAGATGACGATTCACGGATTACGGTTCACGATTCATGAATAAATTTTGGAATTTCATTCTTGAATCGTGAATTTTGAATCGTGCATCGTCGCATTTCCATGAACCGCGAGTTCCCCGATTACGTCGGATTTTTCACGAAGGAGCGCATCCGGTCGCTTTTTGTCGGCATTTTTTTCCTCGTGCTCGCGCTTATTTTCCAATCTTACGCGAGCGAATATTCCACGGCTAACAGCGGCCGCTTCGTCGGCGACCTCCTGCTCGACCACCTGCCGGTGGTCAACCTGAACGCCATCATCATCGAGGGCGCGTTCTTTATGATTCTCATGACACTGTGCTTGCTCTTGCTCCAGCCGAAGCGGCTGACCTTCGCCATTAAGGCCGTTGCGGTCTTTGTCGCGGTCCGTTCGGTCTGCGTCGCCGTCACGCATCTCGGCATCTATCCGAACCAGGTCCTGCCCGGCAACGGCTTCATTGACCAAGTGTACGTCGCACTGAACCTCCAAGCCGGCTATTTCTTTTCCGCGCACACCGGCCTGCCGTTTTTGATGGCGCTCATATTCTGGGACGACAAGCCGTGGCGGTACGCGTTTTTTTGCGTCTCCGCGCTTTTCGGCGTCTCGGTCCTCCTGGCGCACATCCACTACACCATTGATGTCTTCGCGGCGCCGTTCATGACATACAGCATCTTCAAGCTGTCGCAATATCTGTTTGACGGGGACTATAAGTGGATCGGCAGTAGTTGATGCATAGCGCGTCATTCTGAGGCGTCAGCCGAAGAATCCCTGAATAATTTTCAAGCGGCAATTTTCAATTTCCAATCAATTTCCAATGAAGCGATGTTCCAATTGGGACATTGGAAATTGCGCCATTGGTTGAAAATTGAAAATTCGTAAATTGAAAATTGTCCGAGGGGTCCTTCGCTGTCGCTCAGGATGACGAAAGAGAAGAAGCTTCATTTTCTGCAGTTTTCAGCGCACTCGCCCACCACGTCAGCTGCTCGATGAGCGCGTCTTTCGCGGCATTCACCGGTTCGTTGAAAGCAGATTGGGATTGTTGTATTATGAATGGAAGCGGAATCCCCGCTTTTGTATTGATTGTTGTCGCCATGTCGCTTGCTCGCCTCGCCGAAGCTTTCGGCGTAGCGCGGGTCACATGTCGCTTGTCGCTAACCTATGATTGTCTTCCAAGGCGTTTCAAAGATTTACCAGAACGGCGAGATATCGACGGCGCTTGAGGACGCGACTTTCGAGGTCGGCCCCGGCGAATTCGTCTCATTGGCGGGGCGGTCCGGCGCCGGCAAGTCCACCGTCATCCGACTTTTAATCGGCGAGGAAAAGCCGACGAAGGGACGCGTTTTTTTCGGCCAATACGAAGTCAACAAGTTGAAAGATAAGGAACTGCCGGCTTTCCGGCCGTTGAATTCTATCGACAAGACCATCTTCTAAATCTTTTTCAAGATGGCCAGGAGGCAAGTTTAAGAAATCGAAAACATAAGGGTCGCATAATGTTTCCTTCGCTAAAGTGGACTGAGGCTCTGGAAGGCGCAAAGAGAAATTCGTCTACAGCCTTTCCTTGCCTCTTATGGATTCCTCGATTTTCAGAAAGGCTAAAGTTTCGTTGTATTTATTGTCTAGGTCGGTTTCCCTATATACTACAACAGCTTTTTCTGTCTTCTTTTTACTAGGCATTGTATCTTTCCATAAATTGTCTTCCGGCTGGGGATGAGTTTGAGTGATCATTTTTGATTAAAAGAGAGAAAAAATAAAAAAAATTGAAGAACCGGATCCCCGGTTAGTAATTTTTTTGCTCTTTTTCCCCATACCTGCGTCTACGCTTAGGTTTGGGGTACAAAAAGAGTTAAAAAGAGAGAAAATTGAATGAGTTGTAAGCACATTGAAGTTGCGGGGTATGAGGAAAACAATTTGACAAAAAGAAACCGCATCGAGGCGGTTCCCTCTAGCAATACGTAACGAAACGAAGCAGACGTACATAAAA
>CAVUWW010000015.1:0-10663 GCA_963745135.1 uncultured bacterium
ATCAACAACGTGATCCTTTTTTCTTTTTGACGATCTTCTGGATTCTCTGAAACCTCTTTGGCTTTCATCAAGCCGAAGTCCAATGCCAGCCACGCGCCGGGAATCGGCACCGCCGTCGAGATTTTTGAGAGCGTGGTGAGGCGCGGCTCAAGTTGAAATACATCAAGGTCGAACGTCCGGTACGCAAACTCCTTCCGCGGAAACCGGTCGTTCAAGAAAACCGTGTCAAGCAGCAGTCTGGTGTTGTTCTTTTTTGCGAGGTTTAAACCTAACGCATACTGGAACATCTGGTTGCCGAGACCGCCGCGGAGGAAGACTATGATCATGATTTTTTGTCATTCCCGCGTAAGCGGGAATCCAGATATTTGAAAGCGTGGATCCCCGCCTCCGCGGGGATGACAAAAGCGGAAACGGTCGCAAGAAGGCCGTCTTCGCGGCGCTCCGCAAAGACGGCCTTCAGATCCCGCGCCAGTTTTCGTTTTCGCCACTTGCTCCGCGATCCACGCATATGTGGCACGCATGCCATCCTCCAATTTCGTGCTGGGCGCCCAGCCGAGCTTCGCCTTAATGAGCTTGTTGTCTGAATTCCTGCCGCGGACGCCGAGCGGCCCGGGGATGTGCTTTACTGAAAGTTTTTTGCTGGCGATTTTCATCGTCATCTCGGCAAGCTGGTTGATCGTCACCTTCTCTTCCGAACCGATGTTCACCGGCCCGGCGAAATTCGAATTCATCAGCCGGCAAACGCCTTCCAAGCATTCATCAATATAAAGGAACGAACGCGTCTGGAGGCCATCGCCCCAGATTTCGATTTCGCCGCCGCTCGGGGTTTCGGCGACCTTCCGGCAGAGCGCCGCCGGCGATTTCTCGCGTCCGCCCGTCCACGTGCCTTCGGGACCGAAAATATTATGGAAGCGGGCTATGTGAACCTCAATGCCGCAATTTTTCTGGAACGCAAGGTAAACGTGTTCGCTGAACAGCTTTTCCCAACCATACTCGCTGTCCGGCGCCGCCGGATAGGCGGAATCCTCGGACAGGTTCGGGTTCGCGGGATCCAGCTGATTGTATTCCGGATACATGCACGCCGAGGAAGAATAGAATACTTTCTTCAAGTTGCCGCTCTTCTGCCCGAAATGCAGGATGTTCAAGTTGATCACCGCGGAATTGTGCAGGATATCCGCGTCGTGCTCGCCCGTGAAGACGAACCCCGCGCCGCCCATGTCGGCCGCGAGCTGGTAGGCCTCGCCGTAGGGTTCTTTGAATAAATTTTTGACGACCTCCTGGTCGCGCAAATCGCCGATAATGAAATCGTCCGCAGCCGTCGGCGAAAACTCCGGATATTTCAAATCCACACCGCGCACCCAGTAGCCCTCTTTCTTGAGGCGCTTTACCAAGTGCGAGCCGATGAACCCGCCCGCGCCGCAGACGAGAGCGCGCTTTTGAGCGCGAGCCATGTTTGCCATGATTGTGATTATAATAAAGTTCTTGCAAAAGTCAAAAAAAGGAGGTGGGAATCGGGGAGATGGGAGTTATATATCTCCCATTCACCCCTCCCCGCCTCCCTTCTCCCTTCTCCCTTCTCCCGTCTCGCTACTCACTTCTTCGTCGAACTCTGTACTTTTGCCGCCGATTGCAGGAACTGCGCGAGACCCGCCTTCACGTTCTGGTCGCCCGGCCACAAGCTCAAAATCCTTTGCGCAACGGCGATGGTGTCCGTCGCGTCGCCCGCAAAACGGTAAACGTCAAACAAACCATAGAGCGGCTGGGGACGCGTCGGACCAAGCTGCGTGCCTTCGCCATAATATTGCAAGGCACTCTGCAGGTACGACGGGTTGCCGGTCTTCGTGTACGCGACCTCATTGATGGCGCCGAAGAGGTACAGGTCCTGCTCGAAGCTCATGCCTTTGCCGCGCGCGATGATCGGGTCGTAATACTGGTGAAGGAAGGAGATCAGCGCCGCGGTCGAAGTGGCGTCCGTCCCCTGCTGGACAAAGCTCAAGACGCTGTTCGCGGTGTTCCGCACAAGCTCCTCTTGGCCGATCGGCGACGGATAATTGAGCGGCACTTCAAGCCGGCTCTCGAGCTCGTTCAGCGATGTTACGGGCTGGGTCTGGAAGCTCTGCAGCGTACCGATGAATATCTGCGCCTTCCGCATCGGCAAATAGGAGCCGTACACGGCGACAAAAAGGACGAAGAGCGACACGACGACGGCGATGGTTTGTTTGATAGTTCTATCCATGATTGTGAGGTTGTGAAGTTGTGAGGGTCATACGAATTTACTAATTTTTACGAATGTACGAATGGGAATTTCTATTTCTTATTCGTATATTCGTACCGATTCGTAAATTCGTATGCCTCACGATTTATCATGTGATCATGATACTGAAAAATAATAATTCGCGAACGCCAGGAAAGCGAACAAACTGACATACATCGGCAGCACATCGAAAATCGCCACGCCCTGCACGAGGTACGCCACCGGCATCGCGAAGACGAATCCGTTCAGGAGCGTGCCCGAAACGCTGCCTCCTTTATCGTCCGCCGCCGCCCGCTTGCGGCTCCGGAAAAATTCCCAGTAGAACATCACAAAAATCGCCAAGTAGCTCAAAAGGCCGAGAATGCCGGTTTCGACCAAGTAATCAAAGAAGACGCTGTGCGCGCGGTCGTACCACGTTTCGGTGTTCTGCCCGGGCACGTAAAAGTTCGGGTTGAAATATTTGTCGAAGACCGGGGTGAAATTCTCGGGCCCCAGCCGAGGATCGGCCTGTCCAAAAATCCTTTCCATGCCTCCCCCCAAACCCAAATCCGCGTCTGCGCAGTCGCGTCCGACAAGCTGATCTGCAGCAGCCGCCCTTCCGGCAAATTCTGGACAAAGGACGAATTTCGCACGGCGAATCCGATGCCGCCGAGGACAACTAACGCCAAGAGGATGATTGCGGACCACTTTTTGAGCGCACGATGCCGCGAAAAAATCAAGTAAATCAGCAACACCAATACGCCCACTCCCAAACCCAGGAACGCGCCGCGCGTCTGGCTCAAAATGAAGAAAATGAGGAGAATCGCGATCAAAATCCCGAAACCCCAAGCCCGCAGTTTATCCTTGCCGGCGTTTTCACGCTTTTCATTAGAGGCAGATCCGCCCCTGGCGGACACAATCCAAAGATATGCGGCGAAGAACATGGCGAATAAGAGGTATGGCGCGACATACGCGGGATTCCCAAGAGATCCCTCAAAGCGTCCCGTAATCAATGTGTTGAACCACCCGGCAGGGCTGCGCTCCGCCCGCGTAGGGGCTGATGAACCCGGTAGCGCCGGAGATCGAGAGCACGCCATACAGGATCATGAGCACTGCCGCAATCAAGGAAAAACGGAAGAGTTTTTTCCAATCCTTTTCCTCGCGCACAAAGAGCGCAAGTAGAAGGAAGAAGAGGATGTAATGGAGCATCTGGAATCCCCCTTCGCCGCGCTCGAAATTGGACCAGAAACCAGCGTGGACATCGAATGCAAAGAGGGATGCCAAAACGACAATTCCCGAAAAGACGCTCGCGGCGATCACGAGCGGCTTCTTGAAAGCGGACTTGACAAGCTGCTCGACTTCGCCGGCCTTCGCCTCAAATGCCCACCACAAGAGCCCGGCGATAAGCGAAAGCTCCACCGCGAAGCGGAAGAACCAGTCCTTGCCGCCGATGAACGGGAAGAATATCGAATCCATCACGACGACGACGCAGAAAACCGAGATATAAAGATACCATTTGGCGATCTTCCGGAAGGAGACGCCGAACGCTTTGGCGGCAATGCCGAAAAGCGGCAAAAGCACGATGACGGCGAAAGCCAGCGGATGGGAGAAGATGGTGTCCATTATTGATTATCCTTAATCTTTAATCCTTGACTGCCAACAATCCTTGATCCTCAACTGTCAACCGTCAAGGATTAACAGTTAAGGATTAATGATATTCGACCCAAAGGCTATTGCTGGTAATTGTACACTATTCTCCCCGTCAAGCGCCAGTGGATAAGCAAGCCGGGCGGAATACTTTTGAAGACAGCGGATCCCGGCTGTTTCCAAAAGCCCGGCTTTCATCTCATTTTCACCCGCTGATTTGGACTTTCGTCACGCCGTAGATGTCGTTCAGCGTATATTTGGACGAGAACGGGATGTCGTTGCCGTTCGGGACATACGGATCTTTCATGATGTAATTGCCCTTGCTGCCGCTTATGAGGACCACGAAGTGCGTGCCGCCGTAGGCGTGGAGGCCGGCGATCACCGGATTGCCGGTTGCGAGGACCGCGTCAATCGCCGCCGTGATGCGCGTGGCGCTCGCGCCGTCAACATTGATCGTCGTCAATAAATACGCCGGATAGTACGCGGCGAAATTGTTCGGGTTCGAGTTGATGGTCACGGGCGTCACGTCGCGGTAGCCGTAATGGGTCAGGACCATCGCCATCGCGGCGACGAGGCAGCCGTCGCTCGCGAGGGAATATTTCGTGCCGTCCAAAGAATCGCTGCCCCACGCCGTGTCGCGCTGGTTGTAATAGCAGCCCCACGCGTCGCAGACCGTCTGGTTCCCGAGCAGCTTGGAGCCGCCGGCGTTTTGCGCGAACGCCGAGAAACTTGCGAGCTCCGCTTCCGCCGCGGCGAGCAGCTTCTCGTAAGTCGCCTCCTTTGAGTTTGTTTCGGCCAAGAGCTGGCTCTTCGACTGTTCGGTTGAGACAAGCGACTGCTGCTGCGAAGCGAGCGACTGTTTTTGCGAAGTGAGCGTCGCCTGCTTTTGCTGCGAGGCGGCCTGCGAATTCGCGAGTGTGCTTTCCTGCGTTTGGAGCGTCTGCATCCTGTTTTGGACGGCATCCTGTATCTGCAAGGTCGCATTGGTGTCATCCAACGCCTCGGCAAGATTATCCGACGAGAGCAGTTGCATGAAGAGCGTCTGGCTGTCAGCTTTCTGGAGGATGCGGATGCTGTCCCCGAGCGCCGCCTGGTCAGTCACGATCGTCTGCTGTGTGTCGGTGATTTCTCCCCCAAGCTGCTGTATCTGTAATTGCGTGACGGTGATTTGGCGCTGGGTTGCTGCGACCTGCGCCTGCACTTTGCTTTTCTGGAGGTCGAGCGCGTTGATCGCCTGCTGGAGGGTTTTTTTGTCGGCGCCGGCTTGCTGAATTTCGGCTTGATAGGTCGCGATTTGCTGGTTCAAGGTCGCGATTTGCCGGTTATTCGCGTCAATCTGCGCCTGCAGGGAACTCGTGGCCGCGGATGCGGTCGTCGTTGCCGCCACAGCCGCCGCAGCCGTTGTGCCTGCCGCGCGGGCGGCGGGAAAACCCGGCGCGGCTGCGCCGGCAATTAATATGGCCGCAAAAAACGTTGCGCATAATGCAATGGCTTTTCCCGTACGTGGCATACTCTAAATATAACGCGGTTGCGTGGCTTCATTATAACACTCGCAGCTGGAACCCGTCTCAAAAGTAGGTTTTCACGGGAAGAGCCGCGGCTCTCGCGGTCATTTTCGGCCGGAAACCGCGAATTCGTCCTTGAAATAGCATGGCTATTCCTTCAGCCGAATTCGCGGTTTCCGCCTCGAAAATCCCTCGCGACAGCCGCTGGCCTGTTTTTGAAATGGGTTCTAGAAAATATGAAGAAAATCGAATATAATCGGAGGATAGGATTTAGGGTTTGGGATATAGGGTATGGGGTATAGTGAAAAGTTCTTCACCCTATACCCTATATCCCATACCCTTCTTTTCATGGAACCCCGCTACGATATCAAGGAAGTCGAGTCCCGCATTTACGGAAAATGGGAGAAATCCGGGCTGTTCAACCCGGATGTTTGCGTAGAAAATGGCGTGACGAAGCCGGACGCGGAGCCGTTTTCGATCGTCCTGCCGCCGCCGAACGTGACGGGCGAACTGCACATGGGGCACGCGGCGATGCTCGTCGTCGAGGACATCATGGTGCGCTACAACCGGATGAAGGGCAAAAAAACTTTGTGGGTGCCGGGCACGGACCATGCCGCGATTGCAACGCAGTCAAAAGTGGAAAAAATCATATATAAAGAGGAGAAAAAACGGCGCCACGACCTCGGCCGCGAGGAATTTTTGCGCCGCGTGAACGAGTATGCCCAAAAGAGCCACGACACGATCTTAAGGCAGGTGAAGCGGATGGGTTCGTCGCTTGACTGGAGCCGCGAAACGTACACGCTCGACGAGAAGCGCGAGCGCGCCGTCCGCACCGCGTTCAAAAAAATGTACGACCTCGGCCTGATCTACCGCGGCAACCGCATCGTGAACTGGGATCCGGAGCTCGGCACGACGGTCTCGGACGATGAGATTGAATGGGTTGAGGAAACCGTGCCGCTTTATTATTTGAAGTACGGCCAGTTTGTCATCGCAACCGCGCGCCCGGAAACGAAATTCGGCGACAAATACGTCGTAATGCATCCCGATGATAAACGATATGAAAAATATAAAGACGGCGAAAAAATAGAGCTCGAATGGATCAACGGGCCGATAACCGCGACGATCATCAAAGACAGCGCCATCGACATGACGTTCGGCACGGGCGTGATGACGATAACGCCGTGGCACGACATGGTGGACTTCGAAATCGCCGAGCGGCACAAGCTCGACATGGAACAGATTATTGACCTGCAAGGGAAACTGCTGCCTATTGCCGGCGAGTTTGCGGGACAACACATCAAAAAAGCGCGGCCGGCCATCGTGGAAAAATTGAAGGGAAAAGGATTGGTTGAAAAAATTGACGAAAAATATGCGCACCGCATAGCGACCGACAGCCGTGGCGGAGGCGTGATTGAGCCGCAGATCTTGAAACAGTGGTTTGTGGGAGTCGAGAGAAAGTTTCAAGTTTCAAGTGGCAAGTGGCAAGGAAAAGAAAAAACATTGAAAGAATTGATGAAAGAAGCCGTCGAAAGCGGCGAGATCAAAATTTTGCCGGAGCGGTTCGAAAAGATCTATTACCACTGGATAGACAATTTGCGCGATTGGTGCATCTCGCGGCAAATCTGGTTTGGGCATAGGATTCCGGTTTGGATTCCTGCAACTATAAAAATTCCCAACGACCCTCATTCCGATAATGAATCTTATAAAGTGTCCGTAGAAGATATAAACGACCCCAACTGGGTTCAGGACCCCGACACGCTTGACACTTGGTTCTCTTCGGGACTTTGGCCATTCTCTACGCTCGGCTGGCCCGACGAAACTTCTGATTTGAAAACCTATTTCCCGAACTCGGTGCTTGAGACCGGTTACGACATCCTCTTCTTCTGGGTCGCGCGGATGATCTTGATGTCCACGTGCCTCACGGGCGAAGTCCCTTTCCGCGAGGTCTATCTCCACGGCCTCGTGCGAGACGCAAAGGGACGGAAGATGTCCAAAACGCTCGGCAACGGCATTGACCCGCTCGAAATGGCGGACAAATACGGCGCGGACGCGACGCGGCTTTCGCTCATAATTGGCGCCTCGGCGGGCAGCGACATCAAACTCTCAGAAGACCGAATCCGCGGCTACCGGAATTTTTCGACTAAAATATGGAATATTGCCCGATTTATTGAAATAAATCGGGCAGCAGCCAGCAGCCAGCAGCCAGCAGCCAGCGAACCTCATCATCGGAAACATCTCGAAGAATTGGCAAATTTAAAAACCGAAATCACGGCGCACTTGGAAAATTTCGAATTCCATCTCGCGGCGGAAAAGCTCTACCACTACGTCTGGCACACGCTCGCGGACAAAATAGTCGAAGCGGAAAAGAAAAATCTGCGGGATGGAAGCGATGAGGAAAAAGCCGCGTCCTATGATGTTCTCGAACATCTCCTCCTCGAATCCCTCAAACTGTTGCACCCTTTCATGCCGTTCGTGACGGAAGAAATCTACGGCATCTTCCGACCGGGAAAAATGTTGATGATAGAGAAGTGGTGAAATCCGCCGTCCCGCGCCGGAAGTGCCTTCTTGGGGTTGCCTCGACCGGCTCCGGCGGCCGGTCGGGCGGATCCTCGGCGCGCCCTATCGCGACGGGACGCGAAGCGCGTCCCACCTGCGATGCCAAGCCGGCGCGCCTCCGGATTCCCCGAGAAGGCACTTCCGGCGCGAGGCGGCAACTCCATTCCAGTCTTTGCAAAAAAAACGCCGCTTCGGATCATGCTGAAGCGGCTTGGCCTTTGAGAATATCAATGACTTCGGAAAGCGAATGGACGACATAATCCGGTTCCGCGGCGCGGATGCGAAGTTCTGAATTGTAACCTCCGGTGAATCCGACGGTTGCTATCCCAAGCTTCTTCGCCTGCATAAGCCCGTTGAAAGTGTCGTCGAGATAAAAAGCGTTCTGCGGCGGAACTGAAAATTCTGAAAGGGTTTCCCGAAGGCCGACTTCCTTAGTCCAGCCGTTCAGACCGTCCAGCCGAACCGCGCGGAAAAACCCGCCGATCCCGAGTTCCGCGATATCACTGACAACATCGTCCCTTGAGGCGCTGACAATCGCATTAGCGATACTTTTGTCCCGGCAAAAGGATAAAAGTTCGGCGGCTCCGTCATTCACGTGAAGAAATCCAGCGGACGCTAGCCTGCGGTAGGATGCAATCCAAACATCCCAAATCTTTTCAAATGAAACGACGGGCGGAAGACCGTGCTGATAATAAAAATCCGTCAGGCTCGAATTGATATCCTTGTATTCAGCAAGCGTCGGCGGCAACACCTGCGGCGCCAAAGTTCGGAAAATTTCAACAACGCACTGATGGGCAAGCTCGATGTCGTTCAGTAATGTCCCGTTCCAATCGTAGATGGCAAGCTTGAACTGCATCGGATTCTCCTTCTGTGATCCGTTAAACAGCTAGCTCCATCCTACACCACCGAAAGCCGCGGCGCAAATCGCAGGGGCGGCCGGAAGCGAAGCGTGCCTTTGGGGGAATCCGCAGGAGCGCCCGGCTTGGCATCGCCGGTAGGGACGGAATGGCAAAATGCGATGCAAAATGCAATGGCGGTCTTCTTTCCCGACTTTGAAGACCGCCATTGCATTTTGCATCGCATTTTGCCATTCCGTCCCCGTTGCGATCGGGCGCTCCGAGGCTCCGCGCGGCCGGCCGCAGGATGCCGGCCGACGCAACCCCCAAAGGCACGCTCCGCTTCCGGCCAGCTCCCCCCGATTTGCGGCGCAATCTGCTAAAATGAACCTATGACTCTCGCACTGCTTCTCTTAGGACTCCTGCCCGGCTTCGCCTGGCTCGTTTTTTATCTTGAAGAGGAAACCCACGCCGAACCGAAACGGCTCATCCTCTTCACCTTCATGGCCGGCATCGCTTTCGCTTTCTTTACGGTCATTGTCGAGCGGTGGTTCAACAGCGCGACCAGTTCGGCGGGCATCTCCGAATTTTCCATCATCTCCCTCCTCGGCCTCGCGCTCATCGAGGAGGTCATGAAATTCGCCGCGGCGGACTTCGCGGTCGGAAAGACGCAGGTGATGCAAGACCCCGTGGACATGATGATATACATGATCGTCGCCGCACTCGGCTTCGCGACACTCGAGAACATCGGCGTCTTGGCGACCACGCTGCCACAAGCACCCTTACAAACCACGCTCCTCGCGACCGTTTTCCAAACCGTCTCGTTCCGCTTCGTCGGAGCCACGCTCCTCCACTCGCTCACCTCCGGCATCGTCGGCTATCATTGGGCGCTCGGCATCGCGCGCAAGAAGGTCGCGCGATATTTGGCCACCGGATTCCTCATTGCCACCGTCTTGCACGCGTTTTTCAATTATCTTATACTTAATTTCGGGAACGTGGCGTATACCGTCGTGTTTCTCGTCATCGTCGGGTTCTTTGTGTTGAATGATTTCGAGAAATTGAAGGTGGCAGAAAAAATTTCCACGGTGTGAAATTTTTTCTGTCATCCCCGCGCAGGCGGGGATCCACGCTTCCCTTGAGATTACGAAAAATTAACTTTTTAAAGCATGGATCCCGGCCTTCGCCGGGATGACAACGAAGCAACATGAACCAAAACGACGAACAATTCTTTGAATCCCTTGCCGGCGGAAAATCGAGCGCCGACGGGGAGCAACCCGAGCCGGAAATCGAACTCGCAAAAGCGAATACCGGCGCAACCGTCGCGCGCGCCTCCGACGGGAAAGTCGGAGCAGGCAAACCATCCAAACCGAAAATCATGGAAACTGAAATGGAAAAAACGTGGGACGAGACCGAACCGACCGGCGAGCTGACCGTTGACATCTACCAAACGCCGGAGGATATCGTCGTCGAATCTGCCATCGCGGGCGTGAAGCCGGAGGACATTGACATCCAAGTGACCGCCGACTCCATCTCGATCAAGGGTTCGCGGCATCGCGCAAGGGAAGTCGAGAGCGACGACTACCTCTGCCATGAATGCTACTGGGGCAAGTTCGCGCGCACGGTCATCTTCCCGCAAGAGGTGGATTCCGAAGGCGCCGCGGTTGCATTCAGGAACGGCATCCTGACGGTAAGGTTGCCGAAAGCAAACAAGAAGAAGATGAGGAATTTGAAAGTGCGGATGGATTAGGAATTGGTAGCAATTTGTGGCAATGGATGGCAATTGAAGAATGGAATTGATGGCAATTTGTGGCAATTGATGGCAATTAATTGCAACCTAATTGCCACTTAATTCCACGTTCAGAATAATTGCCACTTAATTGCTACCT
>CAVUWW010000016.1:0-25370 GCA_963745135.1 uncultured bacterium
GCCTTCGTCGCGGTGAAGAGGTATTTGAAGAACTAGCGATTAGCCGGAAAGCGATTAGTGATTGGCAATCGCAACGAAGGGCATCTTCCCCACGATTCCACGCCAAGCTTCGAAAAACAGCAGTGTCTTTTCCATTAGAGAAGATGCCCTTCGTTGCGTTTTCATACTTTCAGAATCCTTACTTTCTAATTCGCGCGAATTAGAAAATTAGCGTCATACCGGGTCGAGATTCGGGGTTTGTGATTGTAATTCTCCGAAAACTGTGCCATAAAGCAGGCAGCGAGCCGTTCGGGCTCAATTTAACAAGAGGTGCATATGATGGAAGCGAAAAAACCATCAAGAGAGAGTCGAGGCGTCGCTTTAAAGCCGATTGTCATTACGGAATATGGCGAACGGCTTCGGGAATATCCCTCCAGAATCGGCGATGATCACGCCACGGACGCGGATGTTTTAAACTGCTGCATTGGCATCCATGAAGTTTGCAGCAGTTGGATTGATATAAGGAAAGTAACTGCGATTCACCAAGCGCTCATTTGCCGCGGTTGCCACCTGCGAGTCATCATTCCCGCTGCGGTAAGAACCTACGGCGACCTGCGCAAACACTTTGCGAAATTGCAGTAGAACTCCCAATTGACCGTTTCATCGTCGTCCCCCAACGGCGATTTTTTATAGGAAATATCAAGGAAATTCACGCCATCCGGCGGTTTAAATCTTCTTCATAATTTTTTCATAATTTCTTTATCTTTTTTTCATGTCGAATGTGCATAATGAAAATCACGGGGCGGGAGTTCAGGGAAAGGACTTAATATTCCTATCTCTTACTCGCCGCCCCGGACCCCGGTTTTTATCCTTAATCCCTCATCCTTAATCCTTAACAGTTAAAGATTAAGGATTAACGATTAAAGATTTAAAATGAGAATCCTTTTCATCGAAGACGAACGGGAAATTGCGAGCTTCGTCGTGAACGGCCTGCGCGAGGAGCATTTTGCGGTGGATTGGGCGGATAGCGCCGAAAAAGGCCTGGCGTGGGTGAAAATGAACGAATACGACCTCGGCATTTTCGACGTCAAGCTGCCGGGCGTGGGCGGCATCGAGGCGTGCCGGAAGCTCCGCGAACGGGGCAGGAGCTTCCCGATCATCATCCTGTCAGTCATGAACGACGCGGTGACGAAGGTGGACGCGCTGAACCTCGGGGCGGACGACTATCTCCAAAAGCCGTTTTTCATGGCAGAGCTCGTGGCGCGGGCGAAGGCGCTCCTGCGGCGCGGGAAAAGGGCTGAAGAGCCGGTCATTAAGCTCGCCGACATGGTGATGGACACTGTGAAGCACATGGCGGCGCGCGCCGGCAAGCCGCTCGACCTGAACCGCAAGGAATTCAGTTTGCTTGAATATTTCATGCGCAATCCGGGCGTGACCTTGACGCGTGCCATGATCATGGAGCATGTTTGGGACGCGAATGCGGATCCATTTACGAACACGGTCGACGTGCACGTGCGGTTTTTGCGCCAAAAAGTTGACAGCGGGCACCGGCTGAAGCTGCTCAAGACAGTACATGGATATGGGTATAAATTTGAGGCATCCAGCGGCCAGAAGAAAGTGACAAAGAACAAGTAACAAGGAGCAAGGAAAATGAACAGCGAATCCTCACAATCCAAATTTCTCGCCGACGTCGCGCACGAATTCCAGACGCCGCTCGCCATCCTGCGGATGAACATCGAGGCGTGGCCACGAAGCAGGACTGTACGCGATAAGCGGACGCGGCAAATCATGGAAGCGACACTGGATCGGCTGTCGCGGCTTGTGAACGGCCTCTTGCTCGCCGCGCGGCTGAACCATGCCGAGGATTCGCTTTCGCGGCGGCAGGTGAATTTGCGGATATTGGTCGGCGAAACCTGCGAGGATTGCTTGGTGCTCGCAGAGAACAGGGGCATCGCGCTTTCCTATGCAAACCCGGTTTTTTTGGATCAAGAAAATTGGGAAAGCGATGAGCTTTTTGCCATGGGCGACCGCGACCGCCTAAAGGAAGTCCTATTGAACCTCTTGAGCAATGCCTTCAAGCACACGCCAGCGGGCGGAACAGTTTCCGTCACGGCTAAGAAAATCGGCGATAAAACGGCCGAGATTGTGGTCGCCGACACCGGCTCGGGAATTTCCCGCGAGAACCTGCCGAAAATTTTCGAGCGTTTCTACCGCATCAACGACGGCACGGTGCCGGGCGTCGGCATCGGACTGCATTTGTCGCGCCAGATCGTCGAAGCGCACGGCGGGAGCATTGCAGTAGAAAGCGAGCTCGGGAAAGGGGCTAATTTCACAATCCATTTGCCGTTGCAAGAGGGTGCCCCTCTTAGGGATGGGCATCCTCAAATCCAAAATCATCAAAAAGCCGACTCCGTGATATAATCAATTTATGATTCAAATGCCCTTAACTGACTCAAAATTATACCTCCAACACGACGGCGACCTCGTGCTCGACGGCGGCGGCAAGGAGAAGGAATATGTCCTGAAAATCCGGGATATGGAGCCCGAAGACAAGCCGCGCGAGAAGCTCGTCAAATATGGCCCGGCGCACCTTTCCGTCGCGGAGCTTTTCGCCATTCTCCTTAATGTTGGCACCAAAAAGGAGGAAGTGCTCGCGATGTCGCACCGGCTCATCAAGGAATACGGCGACACCGGCATCGTGAACCAGAAAGACCCGAAGAAGATCGAATCAATGCTCGGCATCCCGCTTGCAAAGGCATGCCAAATCGTCGCGTGCTTCGAACTCGGCCGGCGGTTTTTCAAAAACCCGGATATAGGAAAGCCGGCGGTGCTCCGAACCGCGAGCCAAGTGTACGAATACCTAAAAGACATGCGTGACCTGCCGAAGGAGCATCTGCGCGGGCTTTATCTTGACAGCCATTACCAGGTCATACACGACGAGCTGATCTCCGTCGGCAGCTTGACTTCGAACATCATCCACCCACGCGAAGTGTTCCGCCCGGCACTCGAGTATTCCGCGTCGGCGGTCATTTTGGCGCACAATCACCCGTCCGGCGTGCCGAAGGCGAGCGAAGCCGATATCGCAATCACGCGCCAAATCATCGAAGCCGGCAAGATCCTCGGCATCAGCGTGCTTGACCACGTGATCATAGCCAAAGAAAAATTCGAGAGCGTGCCGGCGGAATATAACTGACAAAAAACGGGAGGGCTTTTGAAAGCAGCTGGGACTTACTGCTTTCAAAAGCCCTCCCGTTTTTTGTCATCCCGGCAAAGGCCGGGATCCATATTTTTTGGTTGCGATTCTCGAAGAGCGATTCCCGAAGACGGTCTTCTTTTGAGATTCGAAGACCGTCTTCGGGAATCGCTATGGGTCTTATTCGGCCGAATAAGACCTATTTGAATTTATATTAGTTTTGCGGCACAATGGGTGAGCAATCGTTGACTAATGGAGGCGTCGCATAGTGGTCTAGTGCGTTCGCTTGGAAAGCGAATATGCCGAAAGGCATCACAGGTTCGAATCCTGTCGCCTCCGCAGATAGAGACTTCGTCATCAGAAAGAAAATTACTCTGCGGCCGCGCGGCGGCCGCACCTGCCAAAATTTCCCGCCGCTTCGCGGCAAACTGGCTGGGTTCGGAAAATTCAAACAGGGCGATTTTATCGTGAACCCTTGGGTTCGTTCCGATTTTTTGGACAAACGTTTTCAGATCACGGAACGTGCCGCCGTTTGCCAAAAAATCCGCTTGTTTCGTATCTTGTATCCATCCCCGCAAGGGTTCGACCCAGTTTTTCCTCCCGCGTTCAAAATCGTTCAGTTTTTCTTGGAGCGAGGCCGAGGCGCGTAACAGCTCATCCTTCCGTTTGAGGTAAGTCGGCTTGGGAATGTCTCCGTCAAGATATGTGGAGACGAGCTTCTCCATGCGCGCCTCATTCGCCTTGATCTCATCGTTCAGATTTTGAACCGCGCTTTGCGATACCGATACATCCTCTTTCTCCCACTCTTTGACCTTGCCCAGCATCCAGTCGGTGTGGCGGTTGGAAAGCGCGATGGTTTGAAGCCGTACTTTGATCTGTCCCGCCAGCTCTGGCTCTTGGAGATAGGACTGCGAGCACCCGCCGTGCTTTTTGGAACAGCGATAATAACGATATTTCGTGCCCCAGCGGTTCGTCGTCCACTGCGCTGAAATCATAGAGCCGCACTCGGCGCACCTGAACAATCCCGTGAACGGGAAATCATGTTTCGCGCGGCGGTGGCGCGGGCGTTCTTTGGACTTCAACACTTTCTGCACGGCTTCAAACAATGCGGGAGAAATAATGGGTTCAAATTTTCCTTCAAACCATTCGCCGTTGTGCTTCACGAAACCGAGATAGGCGCGGTTGGTCAAAAGACGCTTGATAGAAAATTTGGCAAGGGGCGTTCCGTTCTTGGAGACAACGCCGAGGTCTTTGAGAAATAAGGCGAGGGACACGAACGAGTGCGTGCCTTTCCCGTACTCCTCGAAGGCACGGCGGACGATCTTGGCTTCCGTCGGATGCGGCTCGATGTTGCGCTTCAAGGGATTATTCTGGTAGCCGAACGGCGCAAGATTGAGCCACTCGCCACGCCGCAATTTCTGGCGGATGCCGCGCTGGATGTTCTCGGCGAGATTGTCGGAATAATACTTTGACTGGCCGAACGCCACTTGGAGCATGAAGAGACCTTGCGGGGTCGGTTCAAACCAAAAGGTCGGAAAGCGCAAGGAGACAACCTGTTTCTGATCCACGGCGTAGATGATGCGGCCGCCGTCTATGCTATTGCGAGCCAATCGGTCGGGATGCCATGCAATAATACCCACGCCGTCGCTTTTCTCGACGCGAGCCATCATCTCGCCAAACACTTCGCGGCCGGGCGTCTTCGCGCTTTTCGACTCTTGGAACTCGGATACGATTTCAAGATTTTCTCTGCGGGCATACTCGCGCAACTCGAACAACTGCGCTTCGATGCTCATTACTTGGCGGTCGTCATCCTCGGATGACTTCCTAGCGTAGAGAAAATATTTTGGTTTGGCGTTCATCGTTTTTATAAAATCGCCCTGTTTGAATTTTCCGAACCCAGCCAGTTTGCCGCGAAGCGGCGGGAAATTTTGGCAGGTGCGGCCGCCGCGCGGCCGCAGAGTAATTTTCTTTCTGATGACGAAGTCTCTATCTGCGGTGAAATTCTGGCCTTTGCTCGAACCTATTTTGAGAGAATAGCATAGCAATCTACCCCTTCAAATACCCCTTCAATTGCTCCGCATCAATTTGAAGGGGTAGCAGATCGAGTTTGCCCCGAAAAATCTGGCCTTTCCGACCATCGCCCGACAAAAACCAAAGTCCTACTTCACTCCGCTAGACCCCCTCCGAGATGGTGTGCTCAGCCCCTCGGCCTGCTGGCCTCGGGGCTTCGCGTATGGCGCGCCCAAATTCCTCCCCCACGCAAAACGCTCGAGGCCGCGTGGCCGAAGAGCGGAAAATTTTGAAGGTGTTATAATAAAAGCATTATGAATACGCAAAAATGGATTGGCGCGGTTGTTGTGGTAGTAGTCCTAGTCGCGGCCGCTTATTTCCTCGGACAAAATAATAATCAGACGCAAACAACGAATACATCTGCCGTTAATAATACGAGCACCCAGCCCACTTCTGTCCCCACGCCTCAAAATGCAAACCCATCTGCAAATAATACTGCCTCTAGCACGCAAAATAACGCTGGCGTTGTTCTAAATACCCCTGCGGACTGGGCAAGTACACCTATCGCCAATAACGTTGGCGACCACTGGAAAAAGATTAGCTTAGGGGCAAATGCCATCACCCAAGACGGCATCACGTTCTCCGATACCATCACAAACCTTGGCCAATCAATATCCCCATCTGATAATCTCTGGGGTCAATATGTATGGTCAAATGGCTTAAAGGGTTCGCCTGATGTTACCACGGGAGATTTTGTTCAGGTTAATTTAATAATGAATAACAATACGCAATCTCTAGCGTCGGTCGAGATTGCACTTTATTATCTTGCAGACCAAGCAGGCAGGGGCTTTCAGTGGAAAGCAGATCATTCGTCCTGCTCCAATGAGGCTGATAGCATCAATGTGCCACAACAGTTAGAGCCAGGCATCCCTTGCGCCGCGAGCATTTTATACGAAGTTTCCCAACAATCACAAAGCTTCAATCTCGACTTCGACATGAAGAACGATCAGTATAATGGGAATGTGCCATATGGCAAATGACAACGACGGGTCAATTATGGAAGCGAGAATTGCAGAACAGATTACGACTCTTAAGTTTGTCTTAGAAATAGGCCAGAAAGAAATTCAAGAAGCTGGCGACCGACTCAATACTAAATTCGAAAATCTCCCCAACGCGCAGGGGCAAAAAGAGTTTCTGAAAAATGAAGCTGTCTATTTATACCTTAAAAACTTTTGGCAATATCACGAGTTTTTAATCAAAAAGATCGAAACCGAAAATGAGGCGGAAGATTTTCAATATTACATACCTTTAACAAGGATACTCTTTGAGATTTATGCAGAATTATTATATTTCGTTAATCAGACCGAAAAAAGTCAGCTAGGTATTTTTGTCGGGAATTATTTTTTATACCTTAGTGATACTTTTCATTTCGTCGCCATTCAGAGCGTGGAAATAAAAAATGAATATGGCCGCCTCTTTACGCTTTGGAGCAATCTTTTATCCGCTGAAAATATTACATTTCCAGCTGATATAAATCTTTTTTCGTATACTCAATTAAAAACGAGTGGTTTTAATTTTCCTAAGTTGGAGCAGATTTTCAAAGAGCCATATTTTTCCACTTTATCGGATGATAGTTTTAGTCGTTGGGCAAAAGATGAGCCGTCAAATTTTTATGATAAATATTATCGCTCCCATTCCAACTACGCCCATGGAAGTTTTACAAATCAGGCTAGCGGGAGTCCGAAGACCGAGATGTTTTGGACAATCCAATTTATGTACCTAATCTCTCAATTGATGATTGAGCTTTGCAACAAGAAGGTTTTTAATAACAAATTTAAGTCAGACTATGACCAATTTGAAAGCAAAATCGCAACGGCACATCCAAAGCTTCAAGAGTTGTGGGACGAGAAGGGAAAACCTAACGTCTAGGGCGTGCCCCAAAGGAGGGGTTGGGGGAGGAATTTGGGCGCGCCATACGCGAAGCCCCGAGGCCAGCAGGCCGAAGGGCTGAGCACACCATCTCGGAGGGGGTCTAGCGGAGTGAAGTAGGACTTTGGTTTTTGTCGGGCGATGGTCGGAAAGGCCAGATTTTTCGGGGCAAACTTGATCTGCTACCCCTTCAAATTGATGCGGGAGCAATTGAAGGGGTATTTGAAGGGGTAGATTGCTATGCTATTCTCTCAAAATAGGTTCGAGCAAAGGCCAGAATTTCACCGCAGGGTTGTGCGCCCGTTCGAGGGACAGTCCCCCTTATATTTTTCAATGCTTCCAGGAGGTCATATCAGGCGACGAAAAGCCGCAGGGGGCAAGGATTCGAACTTTCCTGTTTCAAGTTCCGCAGCCCTCAATCCGATCGTTTTAAGCTTTCCATCAAGAAGGGGCTGCCGTGACCCGGATAGACCCTTCTGATATTTAATTTCTGAATTTTTTCTATGCTTTCATTAAGTTGAGCTTGATTTTCTATGATTGTCGCTGTTTCCGGCTTCTTCGTATTCACGAGCGTGTCGCCGGCGAACAAATCACCTTGATCCGTCAAAACGGCGATGGAACCCTTGGTGTGGCCCGGGAGATGGATAACGCGGGCATTCAGTCCATATTCCCGCAGGCTCTGGCCATCCTGCAAAAATATGTCTGGCGCAAACCTATTGGGATTGATCTTGCTTTTTCTCAATTTTCTTAAAAAGGAGAATAGCCGAAACACGATCCTCATAGTTAGGGACTTCACTGTTCTTTTACCGGAAAAGCCGGTCTCTATAATTGCGTAATCATCCCGATGCATTGCAATCTTAGCTTTATATTTTTCCTGAAGTTTTTTGCCATTGCCCGCATGGTCGGAGTCGCCATGTGTTAGAATCACAAGCTTCAGCCTGTCGGGCAAACAACCGGCGGAAATTAATATCTTCTCCAGTTTTTTCCCACTGGCCGGACAAGCCTGTATCAACCAAAACGAACCCCTCGTCTGCCTTGACAAGAAAGACGTTTACAAAAGAGAGCTGAATAAGTTTGATGTTTTCTTCTGGCATATGGTTGGTAAAACGAGAAATAAAAAAGTGGGTTTTCAATGCTTTTTCGAGGCTCGTCAGCGTCGGTTTGCCTCCTCGAAAATAAAACTATCCTTCGCCGCCGCGAATCTCTTTGAGAAATGCGCCCCAGAATTTTGCGATCTGTTCCTTGGTGCCCGGGTCAGTAAGAACGCCGTTCGCGTCGAGCTTCTTGGCGACCTCTCCGAGATAGAATTCGGGTTGGCCCATGATGCGCGTGTTGAGATAGGTGAGAATTTGCCTCAAGTGGCTCTGGGCGACCGCCGTGCCGATCGATCCTCCCGTAGCGCCCATCGTGGCGACATGCTTGCCGGGCCAGGCGCTCGCGCCGTAGGGGCGTGATGTCCAGTCAATCGCGTTTTTGAGAACGCCGGGAATGGACCGATTGTATTCCGGGGTCGCGATGATGACACCTTCCGCCGCCCTGATTTTATCCTTGAGCGCTTGCGCTTCCTTTGGATAATCTGCCGCTTCTCTATCCTGATTAAAAAGCGGAATGTTTCCGATCTCGAAGATTTCCAATGTTACGCCCTCTGGCGCCATCTCTTTGACGGCGTTCATAAGGGAGCGATTATAGGAATTTTTTCGCAAACTGCCGACGATGCCTACCGCGGTTATATTTTTATCCATAGTTGCATATAAAAATACTCTATTTGCCGCGATGTGTCCAGAACGAGGACGCACCAGGCAACTTGCGCAACGGGAAAATGGAGAAACAAAAAAATCCCCTGCCCGGCACCCTTTTCATCTTTCCGCGCGTACCATTAAAGGCAGGCGTAAAAGGTCGTATCAACATTAATAATCATAAAAAACATGATTGACGAAGAGAATCGTGGCGAGGGAGGAGGCCAAGAGCACTGGCATATGCATGGTCCGATGAAAAAAGAATTTAAGTTAGCCATGTTGGAGAAAAAAGAAAAGATCCTGAAAGCAGAACTGGAATTTGTCGGCAAAATGAAGGCGTTGATTGAAAAAATGCCGAAAGAGAAGAAATAGGATCTATCATAAATCCAGATTTAAAATGCCCCCCGGGGTGTTTTATTTTATCCCCCAGGCAGCATAAGAGCTATCGGAAGAAACTGAAACATTTTAACGACCCGGACGAGATTCGAACCAATTCTGGGCGAAGCGGGATATAAAAATATAGGTTTTTCAATACTTTTTTCAAGTTTACAATAGGGCATCCCCGAAAAGGGAAATAAATAATCATGGTATCATTACTTCATGAGTTCTAAGTGGATCGTTCTTGTCATTATCGTTGTCGTCATCGCTGGGATCCTCGGCTATGTTCTGTTGTCGCCAAAAGCGCCGACCCAAACTACCCTACCAACGGTGAGCCCGACCAGCACCGCGCCGAGCGAGACCTACGGCATGAGCGAGTACATCGACCCGACATACGGATTCTCGTTTTGGTACCCGAGCGCATTGCAGGTAATGGCAACGACTACGAATAACAACTCGGATTTCCCGGGAGGCGTCGCCGTGGAAACGTTGCAAGTTGGTTCTCCGGGAGGCGTAACAATCTACGTGGTAAATTCCCCAACGAGCAACATAACCGACGAATCAGCCGATCACGCAAGCCCGATTGCCCAAGCGCAATATTTCTATGACAGCACTTCAGGGAAATGGATGGTGGACTACCCGCAAGGCAAGAATGAAGGAGGTTCCGCCGCGACGACGACCGCAGATGTTTCAAAGACCACGCTATCCGGCCTCGTGATGCTGCCGAGCGGGCGGCGCTTCGATACGACTATCATCCCTTTGAGCACCACGCGATTCCTCGTTATCGGCGACGGCGGCGGAAGCAGTTTCACCCCGCAGCTCGCAGAGACCGTCGCGCAGCCGGGCGCGTCAGTTAATGCTTCAGCCGAAACGGACGCCCTGCAGGCGGAGGCGACTGCCTACGCTCCCACTAAGCCACAAGCGTGTCCGCAAATGGCAAAGGAGTGTCCCGACGGCAGCTACGTCGGACCTACCGGCCCCGACTGCGCCTTTGTGTGCCCGAACTCCACGAAAAGCACGAGCACGAGCTTCTACGCTTCTCCAACGTCCGGCGCAGCTCCGCTTTCAGTGCGATTCACGTCGTCGGCGCCACAGGGGGTTGCCATCGGCAACACGGTGAACTTTGGCGACGGCACCAGCGGAAATCTCGGCTTCGTTCCGGTATGTTCGAGCTGCAACGCGCTCGGTACCGTCTCGCATACGTATGTTTCCCCGGGCACGTATACGGCGACGCTCACGAGCGGCGCTTGCGCTTGCCCGGCAGGCGGCATCTGCAATTGTCCCAACATGCAAATCCTCGGCACCGCAACGGTCACCGTGAACTCCACGGGCGCTGCTCTCAACATTCAGCAGCTGAACATGCCAGGAAGCGTGTCGTTGCAGCAGGGCGGTATCGCTGAAATTCGGAATGAAAGCTTTTACTTCACCTTGCAAGGCCTCTCTTCCTCTTTGGCGACTATCCAGATCACGCAGGTCGGATGCTGGAACTCATTCCCGTCGGATGCGCCGCCGCAGGTCCGCTGCATGATCGCCGTCGTGCCGATCCCGCCGCAAACGCTTTCTGTCGGCCAAACGTACAGTGCCGCAAATTATGGCATTACACTCGCGCAAATCAGCAATGCCGTGGCGACGTTTTCAGTGAATGCGTCTTCGGCGGCTCGGTAAAGAAGAACAGGGAACAGATGGAGGCCTAAACGACCTGGACGAGATTCGAACCGATTTGAGGCGAAGTAGAATATAAAAACGTAAGCTTTTCCGATACTTTTTCGAAGGTAGTGATAGTCGGTTCGCCTCCGCTCGCATGAAAAAGACGACTTGCGTCGCCTTTTTCATTTCGCGCGAGCGGAGGTGACAGGATTCGAACAGCGGAAGGGCGCGGGGAACCGCGCTCGGTTCCCCGCGCCGGAGAGCACCGAGAACCGAGGGTTCTCGGGGAGCGGCGGCGCGCTTCAATAAATGACCAAAGGACGCGCCCTGCCGCTCCGTTCGACTCCTGTCGCCTCCGCAGCGAACGAAGCGGACGAAAGAGTGGACTATTTTCGAGATGGGTTTTACACTGATGGTAATTCGCTCCCATGAATTCCATCTCCATCAAGCGCAGCCCGATCGTTTTGATAGCGATATTCGCCGTCATCGAGGTGATTGGCTTTGTGGCGTACTCGCTCGCGGCGACGCTGGGGAGCTATAAAGTCCAGCTCTACACCGCGCTTTCGCTTCCAAACATCCTTTCTTACCAATATGCGAAATTCTTGTTCCTGTCGGGAGCGCAGCTCGTGCTCACGGTCTACGGATTTTTGCGCTGGTATTACGAGACGTACACGTTGCGCCCGGGAATGATCACTCATGAACGCGGCGTTTTCTTCAAACGGAAAAAGGAAGTGCCGCTCGAGCGGGCGATGTCCGTCACGCTCGCCTCGGGACCGGTCGGAAAATTATTGCATTACGGCTCCATCCATATCCACGGCGCTGGCGGGCGCGACGAGATGGTGCTCGCGGACATTTCCTATCCGGAGAAATATTTAAAGGCGATCAAAAAATTCGCGCAGGTGGGAAATGGAAAGAATGAACAGCCGACCGGCGAGCCTGCCCTCCATGGCATTAGCGACGGCGGACGTCCTGATTTGGCGAAGCTGCTTTCAGAAGAGGAGCACGAGCGGCTGGAGTTCAAGTCGTCGCTGCGCTTTGACTATAAAAGCCAGAACGTGAACCGTGAGCTTGAAAAGATGGCGATGAAGACGGTCGCCGCGTTTCTGAATTCCAAAGGCGGGCAGCTCGTGATAGGCGTGGGTGATCGCCGCGAGCCGCTCGGGTTGGAGAACGATTATGGAACGCTGAGCCGCCAGACGAGCGATGGGTTCGAGAACCATTTCACGCAGGTCTTCAACGCGATGGTCGGGCCGGAGTTCCGCCATTGCGTAAAGCTGTGGTTCGATGCGGCGGATGGGCATGACGTGTGCGTGGTGGACGTAGCGCCGGCAGCCCGCCCGGCATATCTGAAATTCAATAATGATGAATTATTCTACGTCCGCACCGGCAACGTCTCGACGCCGCTCAAAATGAGTGAAGCCGAATCGTATATGAGAATCCGCTGGCCGAGAAGGGCGATGGTGAGTTGATGCATTTCAACTAATACCACTTTCTAATTCGCGCGAATTAGAAAGTGGTTATGAAATTGTTCGGTTGGTGCCTCCCAATGCGATCGCGCTTCTCATGGCCGTGCTGCAGGGAGGGGGTTAGTTAGTTTGAGCGACCTGACCCGCCGCCGGCCATGTTGGCCTTCCTCCTGCGGAAAGTTCGGATGTCAGACGTCAGATTTCGGATAGTTTTATCCGACATCTGAACTTGCCGCAGGAAGTATGGATCCCCGCCTTCGCCGGGATGACAAAAACGAGGGTCTCCCTAGCTGCCAACTGCTCACCCCTCGCCCCTTGTTCTTCCCTGCACCCTTTTATTTCTCCCGCACGTACTTATACCGTGCGGGGCGGGATTCGATAAGTCGATCAATTCCACCCTGAGAATAAATTAAGTGGAAAATAATTTCATGAAGAAATATCTTCCGTGGATTGGCGCGGCGGGGGTCGCCGCGGGCTTGATGGTGGTCCTTTCTGTTATGGCTGTACCGGCTGTTTTTGCGCAAACGACAGGAACGCATAATGGCTGGGGTTCGGGCGGTCGCGGCATGGGCATAATGACGCGTGGCGGTTCGGCTTGGCTCACCGCAAGCGGCACGCCGGCGATTTTCGGGACGGTGACGGGGGTGGATGGTTCGACGATTACGGTAACTCAAAAATTGAGGCCGAATGCGACGACCTCGCCGGCAGTCTATACGGTTGACGCGAGCACTGCGCGGGTCTTCAAAAACGGCACGAGCTCGACGGTTGCGGACATTGTGCAGGGCGATACAGTCATGGTGCAGGGAACGGTAACCGACACGAGCGTCGTGGCGACCGTAATCCGCGACGGGGTTGGGATGCCGGGGAAGGGCGGTTTCGGTTTCAATGGCCGTGAAAATTCGTCCAGCGGCCCACAAACATCCGTGATTCCGCGGACACCTGCGATCCAAGGAAACGGCCAGCCGGTCGTTGGCGGCAACATCACCGCGATAACCGGTGCCACGGCATTCACAGTGGTGAACACGAGTAATGTTACCTATCAGATTGACGCCGCGAGCACCACAATCATCAAGAACGGCACGAGCTCTCCATTCACGAGCTTGATGGTCGGCGATACCGTCATCATACAGGGTCCGGTGAACGGCTCGGTGGTAACGGCGTCGTCCATCATTGACCAAGGGAGCGGCATCCCCAGCAATTCGCCGACCCGCGGCCCGCCTGCCGGTGGCTCCCTGTTCGGTTTCTTCGGCACCATCGGCAATTTCTTCAAGCACCTTTTTGGATTCTAGAAATCCATATATGGCTGCAATCGGAAAAGCGCCCCGAAATGGGGCGCTTTTCGTTTGGGAATCCGATTCTGCCGACGGAATGATCCTTATTTGCTAATTCAAACGAATTAGCAAATAAGCAAAAACCGAGGACCTTATCTTCTAATTCGCGCGAATTAGAAGATAACGAAACTCCTTTTCATTCCCCGTATTTTTTCGCAATCCGGTGATGGATGCGCGCGAGGACGAAGATGATGACGCTGACTGCGACAACGCCGGCGATGAGCTCGAAGCTGCCGGAAAAATCGTTCCAGTAATTCCCGACGGCGTAGCCGATCACGAGCGCGGCGCCCGGCTCGATGATGTTGCCGAGGAGGTCGCACCAGAGGAACGTAAGGAACGGGACGCCGACGAGCCCGGCGAGGAAGTTCGTCGCGCTGCTCAGCCATCCGGCGAACCGCGTCATGAACACGGTGACGGCGGCGTCAGTCCGCAACTCTTCCCGCAACTGGCTGAAGAAGCGGAGCCGGTTGAGCTTCAGCGCATGGATGACGCGTTCGCCGTAGCGCCGCGTGACGGCGTAACCCGTGAGGTCGCCGAGCGTGTTTGCGACGACGGCGGCCGCGAGCGAGATCCAAAAGTTGAAATAGCCCTGGCTCGAGAACGCGCCGACGGCGAGGAGCATGGTATTCGTCGGCAGCGGCACGAGGACCGCCGTGATGTAGACGATCGCGAAAAGCGCGATGTATTTATAGAGGAGTAAAAATGAAAGCAGCGCGGCGAGGATGTCCATGGATGATTATTGTACGTGGCGGATTTTGCAAAAGGCGTTTGAAAACAGCGGCCTTGAACTGTTTTCAAACGCCTTTTGCAAAATCCATATCTTCAATCATAGGTAGCTGCTCGTCGCGACGGGAATAGTGCTCGTGCCGGTCAAGCGCGCGCGCAGGGCGGTATCGAGCTCATTTATGAGTGCGGCGAGGTTCAGGCGACTATGCTCCGCGTATTCGGAAATCGTGAGGCGCGGATATTGCGGGTCGGTGATCGAGAGTTGGGTTTGCAAGTATTGTGGCGGCAGGTTGAAAAGCTTGTTCAAATAATCAAACGTCATCCAAGAGCGCACGAATGCGAGGTCGGCAACGGTTGCGGGGCCGTGATGGGCGAGAAAAGCCGAGAGCCGCAGTTCCCGGGCATTGATGACCGCCGACCGGCGCAAGCTTCGGTAGTTCAGGACCAGAAAGACCGCTAAAACAATAAGGATAACAACGAGCGCGCCAATGACGTATTCGATGTACCGCTTCGATTTTTTTCCGTTTCCGTTGTTTTCGGGCATGGTTGTATTATACTACCCATATGAAAATTTATCTCATGAGGCACGGGCAGACGACGGGGGATCTCGAAGATCGCTACGGTGGCAATGATGAACTTACTACGCAGGAGAAAGATGCCATTTTCATTCTCGTCGGGAAGATAAAAAACGCCCTCAAAGGATTATTCGGCGCCGAAGGATTCCATTTTGCATGGAACGAAGAAAAAATTGCCGGGCAGTCGGTTCCACATTCTCACCCCCGCGTCGTTCCGCGCAAAAAGGGCGATGAGGGGATTACCGAGTATGAACCGAGAAAATTCCTTTACCGGCCCGGGTTCCGCGAGCCGTCGCCGGAGGCGGAACTGAAAGCGGTTTCAAGGCAGATTCAGGAAGCGCTTCTAGGAGGCTAATTTTAAGCGGACTTGACTTTTTATTTCAGGCGATTATCATTACCACTAATGGTGGTAGGTCTGCGTAACTGCGGGCCTTAAAACTTCACTTGTCGTATTAATGGCCACTTCGGTGGCTATTAATATTCTTAATTTTTTTTTTCATAATTTTTTCATATTTTCTTTATCTTTTTTTCATATCGCTTTTTCTATAACGGCTGTGCCGTGAATCCGGGTCCGTAGTACTATGCAGTAAAATACCACCATCGACAAGTGGAGTAGCGGGTGCAAATCCCGCCGGATCCACGGCACCCGGGTGGATTTTTCCTTTAATTCCATTATGCTATCCAAATGCAGGCGGGATTTTGGAAGAACTTAAAGCGGCCGATTTTGGCTATGGCTCCCATGGCTAACGTCACGGATGCGGCTTTTCGCCAGATGTTTGCTTCCGTGCGCATGGAAGCAAACAGAGGCGGACTCGATGTTTTTTGGACCGAGTTCGTTTCGGTCGAAGGGTTGTTGTCGGAAGGCAAAGAGCGGCTTCTGGCTGACCTTTGGTTTTCGGAAGATGAGCATCCGATCGTCGCACAAATTTTTGGCTCAAAACCGGAACAGTTCGAAGAAGTCGCCGCAATGCTTGTCAAACTGGGTTTTGACGGGATCGATGTCAATATGGGCTGTCCCGACGCTGGCATCGAAAAATCAGGCGCGGGGGCTTCATTGATAAAAAATCCGGCACTCGCGAAAGAAATCATCCGCGCAGCAAAAAAAGGTGCGAAGAATCTGCCGATGTCCGTCAAAACGCGGCTGGGCTATTCAAAAAATGAAATCGAAACATGGATCCCCGCGCTGCTTGAAGAAAATCTTGCGGCACTGATCGTACACCTCCGCACGCGGGACGAAATGTCCGACGTGTCGGCGCATTGGGAACTGATGCCGAGAATTAAGGAATTAAGAGATTCTATTTCGCCGGAAACTTTAATATTGGGAAACGGCGACGTTGAAACGCTCGAGATTGCGAACGCCCGCGTCAAAGAGTCAGGGATTGACGGCGCGATGGTCGGCCGCGGGATGTTCGGCAATCCATGGTTCTTTTCCGGGAAATTGCCGGATGCCCGCGAAAAATTACTGAAGATGGTCGAGCACGCGAAATTATTCGAGCAATTATACAAGAGCGATAAAACAAAGAAAGGGGGCAAGCTGAAGAATTTCAGCGTCATGAAAAAGCATTTCAAGGCGTACTGCGTTGGATTTGACGGCGCGAAGGAGTTGCGCGTCAAATTGATGGAGACGGAGAACGCGGCGGAAGTGAGGAAGATAACGGAGGAATTTCTTGGTATACTCAAGTGAATGTGGATCCCGGGTCGGTGGCCGGGATGACATAATCATGAAACCACAAAACGATAAGCGCGAAAAAATTTACATCTACGGCAAACACACGCTCATGGAGGCGCTGGCTCACGCTCCGCTTGCGGTTCGGAAGGTTTTTTTGTCGCCAGAGATGAATGGTGACAAGGAATTGCGTGAATTGGTGGCAAAATGCAAAGTGCCGGTCGAGGTGATGAAGCATCGCGAAGCGGACCGGATGGTGGGCGAGGATGCTTCTCATCAAGGCGTGATTGCGATCATGGATCCGGCGGCGATCATGATTGATTTTCATGATTTCGCGCGCAATTTAAAGCCGAGCGAAAGAACAATGCTGGTTTTACTTGATGAATTGACCGATCCGCACAACGTGGGTGCGATCGTCCGCTCGGCGGCGGCATTTGGCGCGGCAGGTGTGCTCTTGCCGTCACGCAACCAGGCACCGATTACGGGCGCAGTTGTGAAGGCGTCGGCGGGGATGGTGTTCCGCGTGCCGATTGTTTCGCTCGGCAACGTGAACCAAGCGGTGGACTTTTTAAAAAAGGAATTCGACTTCCGGACATACGGTCTCGCGATGGACGGATCGAAAAACATTGCTGAGGAAAAATTCGACGCGCCGGCGCTCATCATCGTCGGCAACGAAGGCAAGGGAATCCGGCAAAAAACATTAGAGCGCTGCGACGTCACGCTGCGGATTCCGATGGATCCGAGGTGCGAATCGCTGAACGCGTCGGTCTCCGCCGCAGTCGTGATGTATGAATGGAGCAAGAAGCATTTAAAATCTCTGTCATCCCGGGCTTGACCCGGGATCCAGGGTTTTGAATGACAAATATCAAATGTCAAACAAAATTCAAATGACAAATAGCCAATGGCAAAGTGGAATCATTTGACATTCGACGTTACCCAACATGGATCCCGGCTCGGTGGCCGGGATGACAAAGAAAAATGAAAAATCTTAACCTCACAACCTCTCCATGGCCCGACTACGAGCTTTTAGATTCGGGCGGCAATCGCAAACTTGAAAGATATGGGAAATTTGTCCTGATCCGGCCGGAGACGCAAGCGATTTGGAAACCGATGCAACCTGAATTGTGGAAACAGGCGGCTGTCGAATTCGAATGGACGGAAGGGAAGGGAAGATGGAATCGAAAAAAAGACGCGCCGGATTCATGGCAACTTTCATGGAAAGATATTCGATTCACGGTCCGGCTGACGCCATTCAAGCATACCGGCATTTTTCCGGAACAGGCGGCAAATTGGGAGTGGATCGAAGAGAAATCTAAACAATGGGAGTCTTCGAAGACTCCCACCGAAGACTCCCATCGGGTTCGGGTTTTAAACCTTTTTGGCTACACCGGCATCGCAAGTATTGTTGCGGCGAAAAATGGGGCAAATGTCACCCATATTGACGCTTCGAGGCAAGGTAATGAGTGGGCGAAGGAAAACGCGCGGCTCTCGGGCGCGCCGGATGGCGGTATCAGGTTTTTGCCCGACGATGTGTTGAAATTTGCCGAACGGGAAGTGCGGCGTGGGGCGAGTTATGAAGGCATCATTCTTGATCCGCCGGCGTTCGGCCGCGGACCGAAAGGGGAAGTGTGGCATATTGAGGAGCGGCTGCCGCGGCTTTTGGATGCGCTTGCGAAGCTGTTGTTTAAAAAATCGGGCGCGTTCTTCTTGTTGAACGGCTACGCCGCCGGCTATTCGCCGCAATCATTTTTGCAGGCAGTGGAAAGTTCATTCGACGTCAAAAACCTTCAGGGCGAGTTCGGCGAGTTGAATTTGCGAGAATCGCGTGGCGGCCGGATTGTCCCGCAGGGAATTTACGTGAGGTTTGCGAGGTAGAAGGTCCCCTTCGCGGCGAAGGGGACCTTCAAGTCGCTCAAATCGTTGTTGTGTTAATATAAGAAATATGGATAGGCCTTTTCGATCGTCGTTCTATTTTCTTATAGCCGCTCTGTTTGCGCTCGCCGCAACCGCAGTTCGCGCGCAATCATCAAACGTCTTTTCCTTGACTCCGACGAACGTTTCCGCTTCGGCGGTAAACTACGATCAAATTTCGGTCTCATGGACGGCGCCGTCGAACGCGGCGAACCTCGCCGGCTATTATGTCTACCGGAACGGAGCGCAGGTTGCGAACACCGCCGGCACTTCTTTTATTGACACCGTTTCGCCGGGCGCCGCTTATTCCTATACCGTTTCGGGATATGATGCCGTGGGCGACGTTTCTCCCCAATCCGCCGCTTCCCCGTTTGTCACTATCGCGGAAGATACCACGCCGCCATCTGCGGTGGGCGGCCTTTCTGCCGCAGTGACGACTTCCACTGTCGCGCTTTCATGGAATGCCGCAACCGGTACAATAGGAATTGCCGGATATTACCTGTACCGGAACGGCGTGCGCCTTACGACGAGCACGGTTACGGGAACAAGTTACACGGATATTGGATTAGTGCCCGGTTACACCTATGCCTACAGCGTGTCCGCATACGATGCCGCCGGCAATGTTTCAAACAGCACAGGCATCCATGCGACGACTCTCAGCGACATCTATCCGCCCTCCGCGCCGCCCTCCATCGTCGCCATGGCAAAATCCTCGACGGCAATCGACGTCTCGTGGCAGCCCGCGAACGACAACGTCGGCGTCGCGGGATATTACGTCTACCGCAACGGTTCGCAAGTTGCGACGGTGAGTTCCACCATATTATCGTATTTGGATACCGGCCTTGCTGCGGCGACGAGCTACGGCTACACCGTCGCGGCGTATGATGCCGCCGGGAATGTTTCGCCCCAGAGCTATGCCGCGACCGCGAGCACAATGTATCCCGACATGATGCCGCCCTCCGTGCCGTTCGGCTTCACCGCGACACCCGTCTCGCCGTCGGCCATCGCGCTTGCGTGGGATGCCGCGTTCGACAACGTCGGCGTCGCGGGCTACGCCGTCTATCGGAATGGGACAGAGATTGCGACGACCGCTTCGACTACGTATACCGACACCGGCTTGGCATCCGGCACGCCGTACAGCTATGCCGTTTCGGCGTATGACGCCGCCGGGAATTATTCCGCCTCGGCGACGCTTCCGCTCATTGCCACCTTGGCAGCCAATCCGGTTTTTCCTGTGGCGAGCGCGCCCCGGGTTCCTTCGATCATCCCTCCTTCAACTCCCTCAATTTCTTCAGCTCCTGCTTCAGTTTCCTCAACCTCCAGCATCAGAGGGATGGTTTTCACGGAAATTTTACGCGTCGGCTCGCGCGATGCCGAGGTCAAGGATCTCCAGTTCGTCCTTATTGAGCAAGGGCTTCTCGGCCCGGACTACGCGACTGGCTTTTTCGGCGCGCTGACCCAGAAGGCCGTGCAGAAATTCCAGTGCGCCGAGAATATCGTCTGCTCGGGCAGTCCGGCCACCACCGGCTGGGGGCAGGTGGGGGCGAGAACCAGAAAAGCGCTGAATGAATTGGGGCGGTAGAAGGTTCCCTTCGCCCCGAAGGGAACCTTCAAATCGCTCAAATCGCGCCGCCATAAAAAATGAAGATCCAAAATTTTGACGCATTGGCGGCGACGCCGGAACGGAAAGCGCTTTTGACGATTGCGGAAGCGGGGCTTGAGGCGATTGATACGAAGATGGTGATTGGGGGATTGGTGGAAATTGATGGGAATTTTTTGAAGATCGGAAATGAAAAGGTTGATTTGGATCAAACGGGGAAATTGGTTTTTATTGGTGTCGGGAAGTGCGCGGTGGATGCGGCGGCGGCCGTCGAAGAAATTTTAGGCGACCGAATCGTGCGCGGCGTGGCGGTGGATGTGAAAGATTGCCCGACCCTGAAACATATAAAAACTTTCCGCGGCACGCATCCATTGCCATCGGACGAGAATCGGGCTGCGGCGGAAGCGATCGTCGAATGCCTGCAAGGGCTCACCGAGCGCGACGCAGTCGTTTTTGTGGTTTCCGGCGGCGGCTCGACGCTGCTTTTTTTGCCAGAAGACCGTCTTCGCGGCGAAGACGGTCTTCAAGTGGAATCAGCCATCTTCAATGCGCTCACGGACACGGGCGCGACGATCCAAGAGATGAATGTCGTGCGGAAGCACCTGTCGCTCGCCCGCGGCGGCTATTTGGCGAAAGCGGCATATCCGGCTCGCGTCATCTCGCTCATTTTTTCCGACGTGCCGGGCGACGAGATCTCTTCCGTCGCATCAGGGCCGACAGTGAAGGACGGGACGACAGTTGGAGATGCGGAAAAAATTTTGGCGAAGTACGACGTTTTGCGCGTCTGCAATATTGAAAAATGCGGGTTGATGGAGACGCCGAAAGAGGAAAAATATTTTGCGAACACGGCGAACATCCTTGCGGTGTCGAACCGGCGGGCGCTTGAGGCGATGAAAAAATCAGCTGAAGGACTTGGTTTTTCGGCGGAAATCCGGGACATCAAACTGGCTGGCGAAGCGTCCGAAATCGCCAAAATGGTTGCCGATGCGATCCATGCCGCGTCGCCGAAGGCCGCGCTCTTATGGGGCGGCGAGATGACAGTGACGATACATGGCAACGGCAAAGGCGGGCGGAACCTTACGCTCTCCGCTGCCGCGCTCGATTATGTGATAGAGGGCGAGGAAATCTTGTCGCTCGCGTCCGACGGCCGCGACCACGGCCCCTATGCCGGCGCGATTTGTGATACAATTACGAAAGCGGCGATGGAAAAAGCGGGGCTCGACCGGAAAAAGTTTCTTGCGGCGAATGACACTTATCCCTTATTCGAAAAAGCCGGCAATTACCTCGTGGCTGGCGACACCGGTTCGAACGTTTCAGATTTGATTATTGCGTTGAAAAAATAATATGCGCGGCGAACGGATTCCTTTGGAAACAGTTCAAGGCAGCTGTTTCCAAAGGCATCCGTTCGCCGCAAATACCGCCTTCATTTATGAAAATAATATTATGGAAATCGTAAAACCTGAAAAGAAAAAAGTGGGAGTTGGCGTTGGCGTAGTGGTGTTGCGGGATGGGAAAATATTGCTCGGAAAACGCCATGGTGATCCCGACAAGGCGGATTCCGAACTGCACGGCGAGGGATCGTGGACGATGCCTGGCGGCAAACTTGGATTCGGAGAATCATTCGAAGATGGCGCACGACGCGAGGTTGCCGAAGAAACAGGAATCAGTCTCCGTGAGGCGAAAGTGATCTGCGTGAATAATGACAGAGTCGAGGATGCCCATTTCGTCACTATAGGCCTTTTTGCGGAGGATTTTGAAGGGGACGCAAAAGCAATGGAGCCGGACGAAATTACGGAATGGCAGTGGTTTGACTTGAGCAAACTCCCAACGCCGCTCTATTTCCCCAGTGCAAAAGTGCTTAATAATTACCAAAAAGGTCAATTCTATATATTGAACTAAAATTTCATGCAATCACAAAAATACATCTTGAAACTCGAGGAGGTCGGCATTAAGGATGTCGGCATGGTTGGCGGGAAGAACGCTTCGCTCGGGGAAATGATACGGACTTTGAAATCAAAAGGCGTGCCGGTGCCGAGCGGGTTCGTCGTCACGGCGACGGCGTATTTCCATTTTTTGAAGGAGACCGGGTTGGATGATCTCATCAGGAAGACGTTGAAAGGTTTGAACACGAAAAATTTGAAGGAGCTCCAGCGATGCGGCAAGGCGGTGCGCGAGGCATTCATGAGAACGGAATTTCCGAAGGACTTGCAGGCTGAAATCGTGCAGGGCTATCGCGAGCTCGAGAAACGCTACGGCAAAAATACCGACGTGGCAGTGCGATCGTCAGCGACCGCCGAAGACCTGCCGGGCGCGAGCTTCGCCGGCGAGCAGGAAAGCTATCTCGGCATCCGCGGGCCGCAGGAGGTTCTGAAGGCCGTGCGCGCCACGATGGCGTCGCTCTTCACCGACCGCGCAATCTCGTACCGCGCCGACCGCGGATTCGACCATTTGAAGATCGCGCTCTCCGCCGGCGTGCAGAAGATGGTGCGCTCCGACCGCGCGTGCTCCGGCGTCATGTTCACGCTCGACACGGAATCCGGTTTTCCGAATATTGTTTTGATTAATGGCTCGTGGGGCTTGGGCGAAATGATCGTGAAAGGCGAAGTGACACCGGACGAGTTCATCGTCTGGAAGAAACCCTTATTTGCTAATTCAAACGAATTAGCAAATAAGGGAATGCCTATTATTGACAAGCGGCTTGGGGTTAAATTGAAGAAAATGATTTACCACCACGGCGCGGCAATCGAGCAAACGAAGATCGTGCCGACGACGGTTGCCGAGCGGAATTCATTCATGCTCACGGACCGGGAAGTGCGGCAGCTCGCGCGGTGGGGGACGATCATTGAGAAGCACTACACCGACCATTACAAAAAATGGACGCCGATGGATATGGAGTGGGCGAAGGACGGGGTGACGGGCGAGCTCTTTATCGTGCAGGCGCGTCCGGAGACGATCCATGCGAACCAGGATTTTTCAAAAGTGAAGGAGTACCTGCCGCTCGAAACAAAACCGGTGGTCGTCATGGGCGCGTCCGTCGGTTCAAAGATTGCGACCGGCAAGGCGCACGTCATTTTGGACGCGAAGCACATCGGCGATTTCAAGAAAGGAGAAATTTTGGTGACCACGATGACGGATCCCGATTGGGAGCCGATCATGAAGATCGCTTCGGCGATCGTGACCGACAAGGGCGGCCGCACGTCGCATGCTGCAATCGTCTCGCGCGAACTTGGCATCCCGGCGGTCGTAGGCACGGAAAAAGCGACGAAGCTTATCAAGACTGGCGATCCGATCACGGTGGACACGACCGGCAGCGCGGGCAACGTCTATCGCGGATTTTTGAAATTCAAAGTTGTCGAGCACGACCTGAAGAAGATCCCGCACCCGAAGACAAAAGTGATGGTGAACGTGGCGATTCCGGACTCTGCGTTCGAAACATCGTTCCTGCCGAACTCGGGCGTCGGCCTCGCGCGCGAGGAGTTCATCATCGCTTCGAAGATGGGTTTGCATCCGATGGCGCTTTTAAATCTTGCAAAGCAGACTCCGGCGGTGCGCGCGGCGATCGCCAAAAAAATGGCGGGTTGGAGCAATCCGAAGAAATATTATATAGACAACCTTGCGTTTGGCATCGCGAAGATCGGCGTGGCGTTCTATCCGAAGCACGTCATCGTACGATTCTCCGATTTCAAGACGAACGAATATCGCACGCTCCTTGGGGGCGAACAGTACGAACCGAAAGAAGAGAATCCGATGATTGGCTGGCGCGGGGCGTCGCGGTATTACGACCCGAAGTTCAAGCCGGCGTTCATGCTCGAGGTCGCGGCAATCAAAAAAGTACGGGAAGAAATGGGTTTGACGAACGTCATCCCAATGGTTCCGTTCTGCCGCACCGTCGAGGAAGGGATGAAAGTCCAGGAAGCGATGGCGGAGGGCGGATTGATGACGAAGTACACTGCTAAGAAGGGACATGGGACACGGGACATGGGACACGGCAAGAAACTCACGCCGATTTACGTCATGTGCGAAATCCCTTCGAATGTGCTGAATGCCGACAAGTTCCTCGATATCTTCGACGGCATGTCCATCGGCTCGAATGATTTGACGCAACTGGCGCTCGGTCTTGACCGCGATTCGGGTATTGTGAGCCACGTTTCAAACGAGAACAATCCTGCTGTGAAAAAACTCATTGGCGAAATCATCCCGAAGTGCCGCGCGCGCAAAAAATACATCGGCATCTGCGGCCAAGCGCCGTCCGATTATCCCGACTTCGCGACGTTTCTTGTCGAGAAAGGGATTGAGAGCATCTCATTGAACCCGGACACCGTGGTGCGGACGACGGTCGCGATTGCGAAGAAGGAAAAAGGGTTGAAGCGGCGAAAATAAAAAAGGTCTCGTGCCGGTGGTGGCGCGGGGCCTGAAGAATTGAACCGAGGTTCTCAAGCGAGAAACCTTTTGTGCCGTAGGCAATTTGCCTCGTGTTGGAAAAAGTGGAGCCGCCGGGAGCGAAGATTGTCATGGCATTGCGGGCAGATCGGAAACTGCCTGATATCGCATGCAAACAAAGCGATCAGAGCCAGAGCGAGCACAGGGACGATAGTGCCGAAATAGAGTTCCATGTTCGCCTCCTACTGTCTACATTTTAATCCTAAAAACGTTTATTTGTCAATAAAAGATTTTGCGACAGCTGTAGCTGTTGCAAAAGCCTCGCCGGGTTTCGCGACAAAAAAATGTCACAATACACTCGTTTTGCGACAGGTACTGTGTATAATTAGTGTATGCCCGAAACAGAAATTGACCGCCTGCTGCGCGACTATTTGGATTATCTCGAAATCGAAAAAAACCGGTCGCCGAAGACGCGGGAAAATTACGAGCATTACCTGCGCGAATTTTTAAAATTCTCGAAAATAAAGACGGCGGGCAATATTACGGATGATGTTGTCCGCGAATTCCGGCTGGCATTGGCCCGACCAAATTTTGCGGAGCGAAACTTGGGCGGGCGAGCGCACAAAGAATTGAAAAAAATAACGCAAAGCTATTACGTCATCGCCTTGCGGAATTTTTTGAAATATTTTGCGAAACGCGACATCAAATCGCTCGCGGCGGAAAAGATTGAGCTGCCGAAAACGCCTTCGCGGCAGATTGAGGTGCTTGAATATGGCGATTTGGAGCGGTTGCTCGCCGCGCCGAAAGGGGACGATTTGCGCAGCTTGCGCGACAAGGCGATTC
>CAVUWW010000017.1:0-10206 GCA_963745135.1 uncultured bacterium
TAGCTTGAAAAAAAGCTCATTATTCACTTCCATAAACAAAGATCGGTCGAGGTTCGCGCCTTGTGCGGTTTGGACGAAGGCGGAATCGGCTCTCGGAGCCGCTTGTTCTTTGATAAACTCTGACTTTCCAAATACCCAGAAAGCGGAAAATATGCCTCCGATTACCAATGAAACGGCCACAGTCAATGGCTTGTTGGAAATTTTCAGCTTCCAGAAAAGATTATGGGTTCTCATCAGTGCTTTTTATGGTAGCATAAAGGGCGCAACATTGCCTAGCCCGCTAGGGGGTATAGCCAATAGGGCATAGCCAACAGTGATACAAAAAATATTTTCAAATGGCTGAAAAATCCAGAGAAATTAAGCTCAATGCAGCGCAACAGCGGGCTGTGGCAGCGCCTCATGGGCCGCTCTTGATTGTCGCCGGAGCTGGCACGGGGAAAACCAGGACGCTTACGAGCCGCATCCTTAATTTTATAGAGCAGGGAATCAATCCTGAAAGGATTTGCGCGATTACTTTTACTAACAAGGCGGCGGGGGAGATGATGAAGAGGGTAGCGGCAAGCGACAGGCGACAAGCGACAAGGAAGCAACCATACATCGGGACATTCCATTCCCTTGGCGCTCGAATCTTGCGGCGGGAATGCAGACTGTTGGGACGCGAGCCGAACTTTGCAATCTTTGACGACCATGATTCGTTCAATCTCGTCAAAAAAGCAGTGAAGGAGATCTTGGGGAATAAAGCGCAAGGCACAAGCAGCAAGGCACAAGAAAAAGACCCTAAAAAATCGCCGGCGTTCTTTGCGCAGAAGATTTCGGAGATGAAAAATATTTCCGAAGGTTCCTTTCGTGGCGAAGGGAACCTTCAAATCCAAGTTGTCTTTAATGCCTATGAATCGGCACTCGCCAAGAACAACGCTTTCGATTTTGACGATCTCATCGAAAAACCGGTGGCGCTTTTCGCGTCCCGTCCGGCAACGCTCAAAAAATACCAGTCAATGTACGACGCAATCCTCGTTGACGAGTGGCAGGACATCAATCCAAAGCAGTGCGAACTCGTGAAATTTTTGGCGGGCGCGCACCGGAACTTGAGCGTGGTGGGGGATGACGAGCAGACCATTTACAGCTGGCGGCATGCGGACGTGAAGATGTTCCTGAATTTTCCGAAAGAATGGGCGGGAACGAAAATAGAATTTTTGGAGGAGAATTATCGCTCGACTAAAACAATCATCGAAGCCGCCGCCGCGGTCGTCCAAAACAACCAGTTCCGAACCCCGAAAAAATTATGGACGGCGAACGCTGACGGCAAACCAATCTCGCTTTTTGAGGCGTGGGGAGAGAATGATGAGGCGGCGTGGATTGCGGAACAAATCAGCGACAAGCGACAAGCGACAAGCGACAAGGAAGTCACCGCTATCCTTTACCGGACCAACGCGCAATCACGGGCAATCGAACAAGCGCTTATTCGGCGGGACATTCCGTACCGGATTTACGGTGGATTGAAATTCTACGAACGGCGCGAAGTGAAGGATGCCGTCGCCGCGCTGCGATACGCGTCAAACCCGCGCGACACGCTAAGCCGAGAGCGGTTGGAAAAGCTTTCAAAAAGGAAATTTACAGAGTTCTCCTCTGTCATTCCCGCACAGGCGGGAATCCAGATAACTCCAAGCATGGATTCCCGCCTTCGTGGGGATGACAGAAAAAAAATTCAATCCAAACCAACCGAAATCCTAAATCTTTTTTTCCAAATATTCGGTTACTTCGACTATCTCGAGGAAAATTTCATCAACTCCGACGAGCGCACGGAAAATATCGAGGAACTCGTCAAGTACGTCGCCGACTTCGAAAATCTCGCAGATTTACTGGAAAAGCTTTCATTGCTTCAATCCACTGATGATGAGTCGAATACCCTATACCCTATACCCCATACCCCATACCCCATTCATCTCTCCACAATCCACCTCGCGAAAGGGCTCGAATTCGACACGGTATTCATCGCCGGCGCGGCGGAAGGCCTTTTGCCGCATATCCGGTCGCTCGACGACGAAAACCAATTGGAAGAGGAACGCCGCCTCATGTACGTCGCGATGACCCGCGCGCGGAAAAAACTGAATGTCAGTTTCTACGGCATGGCGTCGCGGTTCATCAATGAAATTCCGGAGGAGTACGTCCAACTCGCAAAGAATGCGGATGGCGGTATAAAAAGCAATGCCAATGAAAAAAAGTATGTGGAATTTGATTGAAAATTGAAAATTGCGAATTGAAAATTTTCTCGGCTATTCGCTCGTCCCGGCCATGATGATTTCGCCGCCGCTGCCGGCGGGCGTGCAAAGCGGGGGGACCAAACAGGGTATCTGCACTAAAGGATTGTAAAGTCCCAGCCACCACGCTCCGGGGTGCGCGGCCTTGAACGGAAAGAAGAGCGGGCTTGCCATGAACGCCACGGGAACAAAAAGCGAAGCGGGCACGGGAGTCCCGACGATCACCCAAATCCCAAAGTTGCAAGGGCAAGGGAGAACCATGACGACCATGCCGCCAAAAGGAGGGTTGGCGGATTGCGCAAGCGCCTTTATCCCGAACCATTGCAATATTTTCGTGAGCCAGTTGCCGTTGTCCGTCGCCGTCGAGAGCGCGCCGGATTGGGCAACCAGTTCCTGGTGCGCGCTTTGGGCGGTTGCGGCGAATCGAGCATAGTAAGCCAAAAAGTTGTTTTTGGAAAAAGTGCCCGCCTCGACCGCCAGCGCGTTGTTGACGAGGTCAATCGTGAGCTCTTCAAACCCAATCGCCTGCTTGTTGAGCGCGATCGCGGCACCAGTCACCTTGATGGATCTCATAAAACCGATTTCCGCGTCGGCAAAATCCCTTTGAACGAGAAGCGAACTGTGGATTTCCGGAAAGTTGCCGTCAGCGATCGCTTTTTCAACGAGATCGTTCATAAAGAGAATGGTGCCGCTCGCGTTTTTCAGCACGCCGTCGAATTGCTTGGCGTCAAAGGAAACGTCTGCGAAATGGGCGTTGAAGTATTTCAAATAATCGGATGCGGTCGCGGCGCCGGACGGATCAATTTCAATTTCGCTGTCGGGGACGTCGGGCAGCGCGAGCAATTGCGCCGAGGCCGCGATCGGGCTGGCCGCGCTTGAAGCCGTTGATGCCGCGGCCGTTCCAGCGGGCGCGGAAGCCGGCGCATTCCCCGAGGATGTTGCGGAAGCGATGATGCGAGCAACATCACTAAGTGACGTCACGGATTTTCCCTGAAATACCGGATTTTGGGGGCTGGGCGGCGATGCCGGCGGCACATTTTCACTGCCGATCGGGGGCTGGACTCCCGAAGAAGCGTTTGATGATGAAAATGCATTGCTTGATAAAGGAGTGGACGTTGGAAGCGCCACTTGCGGCAGCAGGTTCGGTTTTACTTCCGAACCCGCCCGGTTGCCCTGCTGCGACCGTGGCAATGCGACGACAATCACTAAAATCAGGAGAATTGCCGCAATCAACGCAAAAGGCAAAATTTTATAATTCATGATTTTAGTTTAACATAGGAGGTGGAAGGGATAAGTGGGATAGGCCAGATAGGTCGCATGGGGCTTATTCAGACTTGACTTATTTGACCCATTTGACTTATTCCTCCTCTTCTTCCCCCTCCATGCAAAAACTCGGCCAACATTTTTTGAAAAATAAGCCGGCACTCAAGCTGATCGTCAAAGCGCTTGAATTGAAACCGGGCGAGACGGTGATTGAAATCGGCCCGGGGCACGGGGAGCTGACAGAAGAAATAAGAAGGGAGTCGGGAGGCGGGAGGATAATCGCCATTGAAAAAGATGAAAGACTCGCAAAAGAATTGCAGAAAAAACGGGAGGGAGAGAAGAATCTTGAAATTGTCCACGGTGATGCCCTGAAATTTCTAAAATCCTTCCCTGCTCCCTTCTCCCTGCTCCCCACTCCCTTCAAGCTTGTTGGCAACATTCCCTATTGCATCACCGGGCATTTGCTGCGGACCATAAGCGAGCTTGAGCAGAAGCCGGAGCGGTGCGTTTTTACGATCCAGAAAGAAGTCGCGGAAAGGATCGTCGCCAAACCGCCGCGGATGAACCGGCTTGCGGCCAGCGTCCAGTTCTGGGCCGAACCGAAAATCCTGAAAATCCTCCCAGCAAAGGATTTCATCCCGCCGCCGAAAGTAGATTCCGCGATTGTTCGGTTCAATACCCTATACCCCATACCCAATACCCCAGACCCTAAAAAATACTACGCCGCAGTGCGGGCGATTTTCGCGCAGCCGAGGAAGACAATCTTGAATAACCTCTCTTCTGTCATCCTGATCACCGCGAAGAATCCTGACTGCCGTCAAGAAAGGATTCCTCGGCAAGTTCGGGATGACATAATAAAAGAACTCGAAAAAATCGGCGTCAAGCCGAACGCGCGGCCACAGGATTTGAATATGGGAGATATTATCGCATTGGCTACGGCTCTTTTTTAAAGCGATCTCTCATTCGCCCATTCGCGCGAATCGGCAAATGAAGAATTATGCCATCTCCAATTAACCTTTTCCGTACCTGACGGTTTTTGTGCGATGCCGGAGGCGTGAAAAACCGAATACCCTTGCGGGGCCATGGCGCCGCGCCCCGGCCGCACGTTCGCCATCGCCGCGGACATCCGTAAAGGACGGCATCATCTCTAGGCCCTTTCCGGCAATTCTTGCAAGCCGGCCGCGGGCGAACCATTGACAATTGTTTTGAACGGGCATATACCTCTTGGTAGAGGAGGAAATATGAAACTTTTGTTCATTTTTCTCGGCATTTTCGCGACTGCCATGGCTGAAGAGCAGCCGCTCCAGCCGATTGATCGCCCGGTGATTTCCGGTGAGACGCGGTGTCTGCCCTTTTTCATAAAGACCACACTTATTGCCGCCGGGGAACGGATTATTTTCTGGTATCAAGCTCCCAATGGAAGCACGGAACGCGCTACGGTTCCAAAAACACAGACGATAGTCCAAGTCCCTGAAGGCAAGGTGACAGCGCCGACTTACGAAAAAACATCGGTGGACGGGCAGGATGGGGCTCTCTTCCGGCTCAGTCAAGCAGAGTATGAGAAAGATCGCGCCTGCCTGCCTGAACCGACAAAAGCGGCGCAGTAACCGATTTCCGACGACAGAACCCGCCGCGAGGCAGGTTCTTTTTTTTATTTCATGAAGCGTGGATTCCCGCCTTCCGCTTGAAGCGAGACTCGCCGAAGGCGGTCGCGGGGATGACAAAAAACTGATGCCAAAGCGGCATCAGTTTTTTGTCAACTTCGCAAGCCGGGACTTGAGGCGGCTTGCCTTGTTTTTGGCTATGACGTTCGTCTTCGCGGCCTTGTCGAGGGCTTTTTGGATCAACGGAAATTGTTTCTCAGCATCGTCGAACTTCTTCGCGGCAACCAGTTTCTTGTAGCCCGTAACGAGCTTTTTGTAGGCCTCTTTTTTCTTGATGTTGCGAGAACGGCGGGCGAGCGACTGCCGGAGCGCCTTTTTGGCGGATTGGGTGATGGGCATGTTTTTAGTTAAAGAATTAATTGCGTCGTGCCATCCCGAACCTGTCGAAGGGTCTTGGCTTCGGGGTTTGTCCCAGATATGAAGGTAGAATACAAGAAAACCCGTGACATTACAAGGGAGTCGGCAAAAATCTAGCTCCATGCCATAAATTTACGGCGTTCCTTGGCCAGATAATTTATACCTCTTGTGAAAATGAAATACCGCCGACCGATATGCTATGCGGTCATGTTGGATTCTCCTTTTTCCTGTTAAGATTAAAACGTGCTTCCGAGCGATTTTCTCTGTTGCGTGTCGCTATGATCGACTCGCTCAAACCTGGGGGCAATTCCTCGTGAAAGGATTGCGGCTCTTTCAATAAAATTGAAAGAGGTTAGAATTGTTCAAAGGAGAGAGTCAGTCGGAACCGACTCATCCTAATATTTAGAAATAATTCCCGCCCCCAGATTTGAACGAGCTGCGCTTGATGTAATCAGCATCTGTGGTGTATTGTAGCATGGCTAATTTCCTTTGTCAAGTGGCGGTTTTGGAGTAGCCACTAGCGACTAGCCACTGGCCACTAGGGCAAAAAGCATTAAATTTTCTTCACTATTGGCTAGTGGCTAGATCCTAAAGACCAATGATGTATTATCCTGTGATGATAAAAATAAGACCATGAAAAAAACTGAAACGTCAAACATCAAAGACGACCGCGCGATTGACCTGACCCTGCGTCCGACCTCATGGGACGAATACGTCGGCCAGGAAAAGATCAAGGGAAACCTGAAAGTCATCCTCGAAGCGGCATTGAAGAGGAAGGAAAGCTCCGACCATCTTTTGTTTTGCGGGCCGGCGGGGCTCGGTAAGACGACGCTCGCCTACTTGGTGGCGCGCGAACTTGGCGGCATGGTAAAAACGACATCCGGCCCGGCACTCGAGAAGGCGGGCGACTTGGCGGCGGTCTTGACGAACCTTAACCCGGGCGAAATCCTTTTCATCGACGAGGCGCACCGCATCAACCCGATGATAGAGGAAGTTTTGTATCCGGCGATGGAGTCGCGGAAGTTGCACCTTGTGGTTGGCAAGGGACCGAGCGCACGGACGCTCTCGCTTGACTTGCCGCCGTTCACCTTGATCGCCGCGACGACGCGCGAAAATTTGCTTTCGCAGCCGCTCCGGTCGCGGTTCGGTGCGACGCTCCGGCTCGGCTATTACGGCGCGGACGATATCAAAAAAATATTGAGCCGCTCGGCGCGGATTTTGAATGTGGAAATCACGCCGGAAGCGGTGGAAATTCTGGCGCGCGCCTCCCGCGGCACGCCGCGCATTGCGAACCGGCTCCTGAAGCGCGCGCGGGATTTCTCCGAGGTTCGCGGCGAGCAGATTGTGGACGCGCCGGCAGCACTGAAGACGCTTGAGATGCTCGACGTTGACGAGGCCGGCCTTGAGCCGCAGGATCGGCGGCTTTTAATGACTATCATTGAAAAATTTAACGGCGGTCCCGTCGGCGTGAACACTTTGGCGGCAGCGCTTTCCGAAGACCGCGGTGTGATTGAGGACATCTATGAGCCGTATTTAATGACGCTTGGGTTTTTGCAGCGCTCGTCGGCTGGCCGCATCGTTCTGCCGGCGGCATATCGGCATTTAAAAATAAAAGGGAAGAAAGAGCTACTCTAGAAGATTCCCTTCGCGGCGAAGGGAATCTTTAATTGTTCTCAAAATGAAGACCCATAAAACTCTTTCCTCCGGGGAAACGCAAAAATTAGGCGAGGAATTCGCTAATCGTTTAGCGCCAAACGCCAAGCGGAAAAATGCGACCGTCATCGCCCTCCAAGGTGATCTTGGTACTGGCAAGACGACCTTCACGCAAGGGTTTTTGCGCGGGTTGGGCATTAAGAGGCGTGCCACGAGCCCAACCTTTATTATTATGAGGCGATATAAAGTTGCAAGTGGTTTTAAAAACCTTTACCACTTTGACGCATATCGTTTAAGGAAAGCGACCGATTTGGAGGCGCTGGAATTCAAAATCATCCTGTCAAATCCGGAAAACATAATTTTGATCGAATGGCCGGAGCGGATAAGGGAAATTTTATCTAAAAATACGGTTTGGATAAAATTCATGCACGGGAAAAAGGAAAACGAAAGAATAATAAGGTTTTAGGAGATTGGGGACGGCAGAAAAATCGGCAGGCGGCTTGAAAGCAGTTGGAGCCGCTGTTTTCAAGCCGCCTGCCGATTTTTCTGTATAATGACTTACATGAAGACCTTATTGCTCTTCGACGCGAACTCAATTATCCACCGCTCGTTCCATGCCCTGCCGCCGTTCACCGGGCCCGATGGCCAGCCGACTGGCGCGATTTACGGCATTGCGAGCATTTTGTTGAAGCTTTGGCGCGAGGAGCGGCCGGATTACGCCGCCGCACTTTTTGACCGGCCTGAGCCGACATTCCGCGATAAGATATACGCGGAATACAAGGCGCAGCGTCCGCCGGCGGCGAGCGAACTCGTATCGCAGATCATCGAGGCGCGCCATCTTTTCGAGGCGTTCGGGATAAAAACGTTCGAGAAGCCGGGATATGAGGCGGACGATTTGATCGCGACCTTCGCGGAAAGATTAAAAAATTCTAAAGTCGAAGGGAATCTTCGCCTGGTCATTCTGACGGGCGATCGCGACACGCTCCAACTTGTCGAGGACGGGAAAATTTACGTGCGCACGTTCAATAAGGGGGTCAGCGATACGACGACCTACGATGAAAAGGCGGTTTTCGAAAAATATTCACTGAAGCCGAACCAGCTTGTGGATTACAAAGCGTTGGTTGGGGATTCGTCGGACAATATCAAGGGCGTGCCGGGCGTGGGTCCGAAGACGGCGCTCGCGCTGATCCAAAAATTCGGCACGATTGAAAATTTGTACAAAAAATTGCCCGAAGAGCCGGCATTGCGAAACAGAGTCGGGCCGTTCAAAAAAGAAGCCGAGCTTTCAAAGAAGCTTGTTTTGCTCGAGCGGAATGTGCCGCTTGAAATGCCGAGCATTGAAGACCTCGCCACCTCCGAAGTGCCGCTTGAAACGATAGATTATTTCAAAAAAATGGGCTTCACAACACTTTTGAAACGGCTGGAAAACGGCGGAACGGATGCGCCAAATAAAAAAATAAAACCAGCAGAGAGCGCGAAGCCGAAAAACAATCAAGGAAAATTATTTTGAACGGTAAGTGGCCCCCAAGGGGGCATTATTCCATTCATGGCCGATTCAATGCTGATTTGCGGCGCGGAATGACATTTGGAAAGGATCCCTCCCGCCAATGCGAGGCTCGCCCGAAGGCGGCGGCAGGCTTGGGATGACGGAAAACCGCGTGCTACAATTAAGGTAAATGGACACCTTCGGCGATAAAATTCGGAACGCTTTCGCTTGGCCCGAGTTCCGCGTCTATTGGCTGATGCTCGTCGGCATCCTTGCCGCTTTTTTAATCGGCTTTTTTATCTTGCCGCTCCATATAATCATTATCCAGGCATTGCTTCTCATTGTGGTCGCCGCATTCGTCTTCGCCGCCGTTTATCGCGGTGCCGCTATGCAGCGCAGCACTGTGATTGAGCACAACGAGCTCGACGGCATCATGAAGAGCATTGTGGACGCGCTTATCTTGTATGACGACCGTTTCCGGATCACTTTTTGGAATCCCGCGGCGGAGCGGCTTCTCAAGATTTCAACGAAAGATGCGCTTGGCCACGTGATCGCGCCGCGGGATATGCAGCGTCCGGGCTGGCAAGGCCTTGCGCAGACCGTCTTCCCGACGCTCGCGCCGCGCATCACGTTCCAGTCGAAGGAAGGCGAATATCCACAGGTGATGGACCTGTCGTTGAGTGATCCTGCGTTGGAGCTCCGCGTCATCACGGCTCCAGTGCGGGACGCGCACGGCAAAAATGTGAGCTTCGTCAAAGTTGTCCACGACCGCACGCCGCAGATCGCCGCGCTCCGGTCGAACACCGAGTTCATCACCGTCGCCTCGCACCAGCTCCGCGGTCCCGTGACCAACATCGCTTGGGCACTCCAATCCATCGCGGATGATGCCAACCTGAACGGCGACATCCGGCCAATCGTGGAAAACGCGCTCGAGGCGAGTAAGGGGCTCATCAAGCGGATCGAGGATCTTTTGGATGTGGCAAGGATTGAAGAGGGGAAGGTCGGCTACGTTTTTGAAGATACCGATATTGTCGAGTTCGTCAGCGGCGTTTTGGCTGGCGTGCTGCCGGGCGCGCGCAAGGCGGGCATCAAGATTTACTTTGACCGGCCGACGGGTGCCCTGCCGCACGCCACGATCGATGCGAAACGCCTTTCAATCGCACTCACGGATTTGCTCGAAAACGCAATCCGCTACAATGTTGAGAATGGCGAAATCGTCGTGCGCGTGGATCGCGTCCCCGGGAAGCCGTTTGTAGAAATCAGCGTCAAGGATACCGGTATTGGCGTTCCCCGGGAAGCGCTGTCGAAGCTTTTCACCAAGTTTTATCGTGCGGAGAACGCCGTGCAATCACAGACGGAAGGGTCGGGATTGGGGCTCTACATCGCGAAGAACATCGTGGCGGCGCATGGCGGCGAAATAAAGGCGGAATCAGAGCAAAACCGCGGTGCCATCTTCGCTTTCACTCTGCCCACCGACCCGGCGCTTGTGCCGAAAGGGGAGATCGGTCCAGAGGGGTTCCTTTTA
>CAVUWW010000018.1:0-9635 GCA_963745135.1 uncultured bacterium
TAACGTCGGCGCAACGGCAGTTTCTCCTGTTGATTTTTTCACAAAAAGAATCACAAGTGCCGCTCCCGCCGTATAAAGCAATGCGTTCGACAAGTCGCCGACAGTGAATGACTTGGTGACAATCACCGCCGAAAGAACATTTGTGACCAAAGTTGCAGGCACGAGCAGCGTCGCCACGTAAGTTGCGGGTGCGCGCTTGAGTGCCGCGTACCATGCCGCGACGTACCCCAAAAGCAGCGCGCTCGTCGCGAGTGTCCATCCCCATTGCGTCGCGTCCAAGGCGAGCGACGGAAGGCCACCGCCGTGCAAAAGCAGGAATGCGCCGAGGAGTACCGAGCCGATGGACATTCTTGCCGCGATGACCGTGGCCGTCGAAATGTCGCGGAGCGCGATCTTGGCGATGATGTTCTCGACTCCCCAAAGGATTGTCGCGCCGAGTATCATCAGCTCGCCGGCGTTGAATTTGAAGCCGCTGAAGCCGCCGATGAACGTGTTTGCAGCGAAAATCGCCGCGACGCCAAGCCACTGCCAGCGGTTCAAGCGCTCTTTCAGTATCGGTATCGCGAGCAACAAGACCCAAAGAAACAGCGTATTATGGATCAGCGAGGCGTTTATCGCACTTGTCATCGTGAGTCCGGTAAAATAAAGCGCGAAAGGCACGGAACCGCCGACCGCTCCAATGGCGAAAAGCTTGAAAATCTGCTTTGCATTGAGCGATTTGATCTCCCGCCATTTTTTCATGGCGAGCATTATGCCGACGAGCCCGACGGCCACAAGCGCATTTTTTAATGTCGTATAGACGATCGGATCCTTGACCGCCGTCACCGCGACTTTCGTAAGAAAATTACTGGTGCCCGAGATTGCCGCTGCCGCAAGCGCGAGAATGGTCGCGCGGCCGATAAATTTGTTAGTCATGGTAATAATTATAGCAATTATAGGTCAAATAAGTCGTCTAGGTCGCATAGGTCTTATAATCCATGTTAATCTGTAAATGCGATGCCAAAAAGAAAGGTTTACCTCGATTACGCTGCGACGACGCCGATTGACCGGCGGGTTTTCAATGCGATGCTGCCTTATTTCACCAAAGAGTTCGGCAATCCGTCCAATCTTTACGATTTAGGGCTCAAGGCGAAACGGGCGGTTGCGGAAGCGACGCGGAAGATAACCAATGCCTTGAACTGCGCGCCGGACGAATTCATTTTCGCCGGATCCGCGACAGAGGCGGACAATCTCGCCCTGTTGGGTTCGGTTCGCGGACTTACGCGGACTGTACGCGGACTGACGCGGACAAGACGCGGATTTGCGCCGAAAATAATAGTTTCGGCGGTGGAGCACAAAGGCATACTCGCCGCGTGCGATGAACTTAAGAAAGAAGGTTGTGAAATCGTTGAACTGCCAGTCGGCAAAAATGGACTCGTGCGTCCCAAAGATTTAAAAAAGGCGCTCGATGAAAAAACAATTCTGGTTTCTATAACCTGCGCCGATTCAGAGACCGGAACGATTCAGCCGATCGCGGAAATCGCGGAGATAATTAAAAATTTCCGTCACAAAAATAATCTTCACCCTATGCCCCGTACCCTAAACCCTATACCCTTCTTCCACTCAGACGCTTCCCAAGCTGCGCCCTATCTCGACCTTGATGTTGAAAAGCTCGGTGTGGACATGATGACGCTTTCAGCTCATAAACTTTACGGGCCGAAGGGCATCGGCGGCCTTTACGTGCGGCGGGGCACGGCGATTGAGCCGATTATTTTTGGCGGTGGCCAGCAAAGGAAATTGCGGTCGGGAACGGAGAATGTGCCGGCGATAGTCGGCTTCGGCGCGGCGATGGCGTTAGTACAAAAGCATCGCAAAACCGAATCCGCGCGCGTGAAGAAGCTGCGTGACAAGCTGGAGGCAGGAATTTTCAAAAAGATTCCGAAGGTCCAGTTAAACGGCCACAAGACCCGCCGCCTGCCCAACTTCCTGAATGTTTCCATCCTCGATGTCGAGGGCGAGGCAATATTGCTCTACCTCGATGAAAAGGGAATTCTCGTGAACACCGGCTCGGCGTGCAGTTCGGAAAGCTTGGAGCCGTCATATGTGCTCACGGCGCTCGGCAACCCTTATGAATACATCCACGGCAGCATCCGCTTCACGCTCGGCAAAAAAACGACGGCGACCGATATAAATTATGTTTTGCGCGAACTGCCGCCAATTGTGGAAAAACTCCGGCGGATTTCGCCGCTCAATTTGAAGCTTGGCGCGAAAGAAAAGATGTCGTTGCCGAAGGCATTCATCGGAGGCCAAAACCCGCACTTTTTGAGGAAGAGGAAATGACTTTCGTCATTCCGAGCAACGCGAGGAATCCTGACTGCAAAACAAAGAAAGGATCCCCCGGCAGGCTCGGGATGACGGAAACAACATGAAAAAAACCAAACCAAAATTATCGCGCAAACCCGATGTCGTGAACCGCGTCGCTGGCGGGAGCTGGGCGTACACGGATGCCGTGAAGGATCACTTCTTCAATCCGCGGAATTTGCTGTGGGAAATGCCAGACAGCGAAAAATTTGACACAGAAGGAATCGTGGGGAGCCCGGCCTGCGGTGACGTTATGAGAATTTGGCTCAACGTTGATCCAAATAAAGATAAAATCACCGAATTCAAGTGGCGGACGTTCGGCTGCGCTTCGGCAATCGCCTCGACCTCGATGCTTTCTGTGATGGTGACGGAAAAAGGCGGCATGAAAATCGAGAAGGCGCTCAAGATCAAGCCGCAGGGCATCATGAAGCGCCTTGGCGGCCTGCCGGACCGAAAGATCCACTGTTCCGTGCTCGGCGACAAGGCGTTGCGCGCGGCCATCAACCACTGGTTCAAAAAAACCGGCCAGCTCGATCGGATTATCATCGAGGGCACGCGCCTCATCGACCCCGCCACGAAGGTGACCGAGGCCGACATCGAGGAGGCCGTGCTCGAGGGCGCAACGACGCTCGCGGACGTCCAGAAAAGGACGAAAGTCGGCATCGGCAATCCAAATTGTATTCCAGAGACAGAGGAACTGATCAGATTCTACCGAGAGAAATATTTCGGTCCCGATAGAAAATAGCTCCCGAAGACGGTCTTCGAAGACCGTCTTCCGCTGAAGACCTTCTTCGGGAGTCCTTCTTCGGGAGTCCTCAATGACAGATGAACTTCGCATGATGAAAAAGAAGAAAACCGATTCCGAAAACATCATCTGGGACAAAGCGGAAGCGATCCTCAAAAAAGCGCGCCCGTACATCCAGATGCACGGCGGGGATGTTCGACTGATCGAGATCAAGGACGGCACGGCGTCGCTCAAGATTGACGGCGCGTGCATAAATTGCCAGCTGGCGGATATGACTTATAATAGAATATTGGGGACGTTACTAAAGGAAGAAATCCCCGAAATAAAAAAGGTCAAACTGATATAGGGTTGAAAGTTATAAGGTTTGTAAGGTGGAAGGCAACCTGATAACCTGATAACTTTATAACCTTTAACCATTACTCTTATGGCAAACTTAAAAGAATATCCGCGCACGCGGCCGGGATCGAAGATCGGAAAGATCGTCGTTGACCGCGACCTGTGCATCGGCGCGGCGTCCTGCATCGCAGTTTCGGGCGAGACATACGAGCTCGACGGTGAAAATAAAGTCGTGGTGAAGGGGGTGGACGCGGTGGATGACGATGCGATCATCATGTCCGCCGAATCCTGCCCGACAAAGGCGATTTTGCTTTTCGACAAGGACGGGAAGCAGGTATACCCGAAATAGCCACTAGCGACTAGCCACTGGCCACTAGGTCAAAAACAGCCACTAGTCGTTAGCCATTTGCCATTAGGCATAGACTAAAGAAATTAATTTCACTAGTGGCTATTGGCTAGTGGCTATACCCTAATGCCAAAATATCTCATCATTGGCGGAGGCATCGCCGGAACGACGGCGGCTGAAACCATACGCGCGAAGGATCCGGACGGCTCGATCGCCATCGTGAGCGACGAGCCGTATCCTTTGTATTCGCGCGTTATGCTTTCGAAGCCATCTTTTTTGTCGGAACAGGACTCGAAGGTAAATATTTGGCTCAAAACGCCGGAGTGGTACGAAACGAACCGCATACAATTGATGAGCGGCAAGTCGGCGACCGCGCTCGACCCGAAATCAAAAACGGTGACGGTTGGCGGCGAAGCGGTCGGTTATGAAAAACTTCTTCTCGCTCTCGGCGCACATGCACGGAAGTGGACCGTTCCCGGCATCGACAAGCGTGGCATTTGCTATCTGCGGACGCTCGACGAGGCAAAGCAAATTGCCGCGACGATGAAGACCGCGAAGCGCGCTGTCGTAATCGGCAGCAGTTGCGTCGCATTTGAAGCGATTGAAAACCTGCGCGCTGCGGGCATCGAGGTTACCGTCGTGATGCTCGAAAAATATTTCTGGGAGCCGATGCTCGACGAGCCCGGCGGCCGTATTGTGGAGAAAGCGCTCACGGACGCGGGCGTGAAGATTATGAGGCAGTCGGAGGTGAAAGAAGTCGTCGGCGGCGAAAACGTGGAGGGCATAATAACAAAGAACGATGAAAAGATAGATTGTGACATGATCTTGTGCGGCATCGGCGTCGTTTTCCCGGTTGATTGGGTGAAGGCGGCCGGCCTCGACGTGAACCGCGGCATCAAAGTCAACGAATTTTTGGAAGCGAGCGTGCCAAACGTCTGGGCCGCCGGCGACGTTGCCGAATACAATGACATCGTGCTCACCGGCCAGTGTATGGCCGGCAACTGGATGAGCGCGCGCGAGCAAGGGCGCGTGGCGGGGTTGAATATGGCAGACACCGCAAGCGCAGCAATCAGCGCCAAACAACCCTTCGAGCTCGTCTCGTTTTACACAAGCCACGGCTTCGGTCTTAATATCTCCTTCGGCGGCGACATCCGTCTCCTGCCTGACAGAACCGTCGTCACGCGCACATCCGCAGACGGCGCTTCGCACACAAGATTAATCCTCCGCGGTGCGAATATTGTGGGAGTGACTCTTGTGAATCGCGTGTTCGAGATGGGCACCATAATAAAACTCATCCAGACCCGCGCCGACGTAAGCACCAAACAAAAAGAACTTGCAGATGCGGAGTACGATTTGAAACAGCTTATCGTAGCCACATAACCCCGACACTTTGATATAGCGGATTTTGAGGGATATAATTTCGCAATGAAGCAAACCGCTTGGGAGAAAATTTACGCACAGTATAAAAAAACCGGAAAGAAATGGGCGAGTCTAGAAAATCCAATCCACACCTCATTCCCTTTGTTTTTAGAGAAGGCAAGATTTGCTGCAAAGACAGCCTTGGATTTAGGCTGTGGTAATGGCAAATATCTTAAGTTTTTACAGGATATTGGATTTAGTGTTGCGGGCATCGACTCGAGCCCGACGGCAATTAAGTTGGCAAAACAAACGCTTGGGAAGAAAGCGAGTCTGCGCATTGCGGATATCTATACAGCTAAGATTCCCATAAAGAAATATAACCTTATTATTTCGATAGCAACCGTTCAGCATGCGTTGAAAGGAGCCAACGAGAAGTTGGTAAATAAAATTTATAAATCTCTACCGTTAAATGGATGCATATTTATTACATTTCCTCGGATGAACAGCGTGCGGCGATGGGCTACATTTAAAGGAGCTGAACAAATCGAACCGGGAACATTTGTTCCATTCATGGGGCCAGAGAAAGGTTTACCTCATAGTTTCTACAAAAAAGATGAGCTGGTAAGACTTTTTGCAAATTTCAGGAAATCAAAAATTGTGATGGATGACAGAGGAAGATGGATTGTAACAGCATCGCGTTGATAGCCTACTCGAGGCAGTGAAAAACAATTTTGGATACGATTTTTTGCTGGCTATAAGCCGCAGGTTGATTCTGTTCCCGGGCAAGTTCTCATCCCTTGCGCCTGCAGGCCGGCGAGCCCTCCGGCGTTGCGGGCGTTTGTGAATCCGTTCTCTTGCAATATCTGAAGCGCCTCTCCGGCTCGGACTCCGGTGCGGCAATATAACGCAATCGGCGTATTTTTCGGCAAATCGGGAAGCTCGCCCTGCTGGAGTCGCGCCAAATCGAAGTGCAGCGCGCCGTCAACGTGGCCGGCGGCCCATTCTGCGTCAGTTCTCACGTCAATGAAAGTTTCCGTTTGCATGGCAGTTCCGATGGTTGCGGTTCCATTTATAATCGCATGGTATGCCCCGCTTTGCCAAAGTATGCCGCCCGCGATTGCGGCGCCGAACACAATTATCCCAAAGGCGAGATATCTTCTCATATCATTACTTGTTATATAACGGGGCATCGCCATGCGCAAGTATGTTAAACTTAACCTTATGGATTTTCCAAGCGCAAAACAGCTGATTGACCTTTCTTCAAAGACCGCCATCGTCACTGGCGGGGCGGTGGGCATCGGTTTTGGGATCGCTTGCCGGCTTGCGGAGGCGGGCGCGAATGTTGTGGTCGTTGACATAAACAAAGAGAACGCGGAAAAAGCGGCGCAGGAATTGGCCGACAAAGGATGGAAGGCGATCGCGGTCCAAGCCGACGTTTCGAGCGGCGAGGATGTCGGGCGCATGGTTGCGGCTGCTGTCCAAACTTTCGGCGGCGTGGACATTTTGGTCAATAACGCCGGCATCTATCCGAGTAAACTCGTGATGAACATGGAAGAGAAGGATTTCGATCGGGTCATCGCGGTGAATTTGAAAAGCGTGTTCCTCTGCTCGAAAGCGGCGGCGAAGCAGATGATCGCGCAGGGGCGGGGTGGCAGGATCATCAATGTCACTTCAATCGATGCCTTGCATCCATCAACCGTAGGCCTTGCGCACTACGACGCGTCGAAGCATGGCGCGTGGGGCTTCACGAAGAACATCGCGCTTGAGCTCGCACCACATAAGATTTGGGTGAACGCGATCGCGCCCGGCGGCATTGCGACGCCCGGCGTCGCCGCGCAGCAAAAAGGAATGCCGGTGTCCGGAACAGCCGGCGGTGGCGCGATCGACAGCGGCGCGGCAGGCGGCGGCGTGGACATGGAAGCAATGCTCAAAACATTCCTCGAAAAAATCCCGATGGGGCGCATGGGCGAACCCGACGACATCGGTAGGGCTGCGCTTTTCCTGGCTTCAGACCTATCATCGTACATGACCGGCACGCAGATTGTGGTTGATGGCGGATACCTATTGCGATAGGGCCAATTCCTTTTTTTTTGGATTCGAAGAAAGACCCAATGATGGGCCTTTTTTGAACTTTCATTCTTATTTGCTAATTCAATTGAATTAGCAAATAAGGGATCACATTATTATTCGCGCGTCAACGACTACGGCTTTTTTTGCGTCAGCCATTACGGGGTTGAGGTCTATTTCTTTTATTTCCGGATGCGCGAGGGAAAGTTTTGAAACGGCAACGATAATTTTTGCGAGCGCAGCCATGCTCACCGATTTCTCACCACGGAGGCCGTGGAGGATTTTATAGCCCTTTATTTCCTCAATCATTGCGGCCGCCTCCGCTGGGCTCACGGGCGCGATGCGCATGGAAGTGTCTTTGAGCGCTTCGACGAAGATGCCGCCGAGGCCAAAGACGATGACTGGCCCGAAAACGGGATCACGCTTCATGCCGACGATGACTTCCTTGCCTTTTGCCATTGGCTGGACGAACATACCTTGAATTTTTGCTTTCGGATTTTTGCCGCGCGCGGATTTCATAATGCCATCCCACGCATTCGTGGCTTCTTCGACCGTCGCGAGATTCAACTTCACGCCGCCGGCGTCGGTCTTGTGAATGATGTCTTTGGAAATTATTTTCATCGCGAGCGGCCGGTTTCTGAATTTTTTGAATACTGCAGGAAGTTCACTTTGACGGCGCAGGAGCGTACCGGGGATTTTCACGCCGTAACGGGAGAGTAATTTAAGCGTCGCCGGGAAATCCATCATTTTCGGGTTTTGTTTAATTCCGACATTCGGTGTCGGCAATCTAGACACCGAATGTCGGAATTCTACAGGTTTTTTCGCTCCGAGGAACATCGCATCCAGCCCCTCAATCGCGTCTTTCGCAAAATCGAAATTTGCCACACCGCTGGCGCGTAGTTTTTCCAACCCTTTCTCCATTGAGGGGCCGCCCATTAAAACGGGGATGATAGGTTTTTTGTTGCGGTATGAGAGGAGAACATCAGCTATCGCCTCGGAGTCCGTCATCATCTGCGGCGTGACGATGGCGACGATGCCGTCAATATTTTTTTGCGCCGTCAGAATTGCGAGCGCATTCGCATAGCGGTCGCTGCCGGCATCGCCAATCACGTCCACCGGATTTCCGACAGCCGCCATCGGTGGTAAAACCTTGCGAAGCGCGTTCTGCGTCGCGCGTGAAAGTTCAGCGAGTTCCAGCGAGCGCGAAAGGGCTATGAGGTCAGTCGCGACGACCGACGGCCCGCCGCCGTTAGTAAGAATGGCGAAACGTCGCAAGGGCTTATAGATCCCATTTTGGAAGAGTTTTGCAAGATTAAAGAATCCCCGGAGCGATTCCACGGTAATGACGCCGCACTCGCGGCACGCTGCCGTGAAAACTGCGTCGGCGGGAGCAAGCGAGCCCGTGTGAGACATGACGGCTGCCGAGCCGCGCGCGCTGCGTCCGGCTTTGATTACGACCATCGGCTTCACGCGCGTGATCTTCCGTGCCAATGCCATGAATTTCGCGCCGTCAGTCACTTTTTCAAGATAGAGGAACAATGCGCTCGTGCTCTTGTCCGTCACGAAGTATTCTACGAAGTCCAGTTCCGTGAGCCCGGCTTCGTTTCCTAAGCTCACGACTTTGGAAAAACCGACACCCGTGTTTCGCGACCAGTCGAGCATTGCCGTCCCCGTGGCGCCCGATTGCGTAAGGAATGAAATATTGCCCACGAGCGGTTTTTCGGCAGCGAATGTGGCGTTGAGGTTCGCGCCAGAATTTATGACGCCGATGCAATTCGGGCCGAGGAGTGCAATTTTATATTTCCGCGCAATCTCGCTAATTTTATTCTCGAGCTTCTTCCCTTCCGCGCCCATTTCCTTGAAGCCCGCGGAGATCACGACGGCGAACGGCACCTTCTTCTTGCCGCATTCAATGAGCGTCTGCGGCACGAACGCCGCACGCACCGCGATGAGGACAAGGTCAATTCCTACTTCTATTTCCAGGATTGAACGGTACGCCTTCAGGCCTAAAATTGAATCCTTGTCAAGTGTGACCGGATAAATTTTCCGCTTTTGAAGGTTTTGAAGGTTCCCTTCGCCCCGAAGGGAACCTTCACCACGCAGAAGATTTAAAACTAGCGAATACCCGACTTTATTTTTGTCTTCCGTGGCGCCAACGATCGCGACTGATTCCGGGTTGAAGAATTTTTGGAAGTTCATGTTTTTGAGAACATTGGAATGATAATCGGAAGCGTGGATTCCCGCCTTCTCGCCTTTGCGAAGCGCTTCGGCGGAGCACGGCGCGGGAATGACAGAACTCATAACTGCTCCTCAAATGTTGGTTTCTCGACCCGGTAGAAAATCCCAAATGGGATCCGGTCACCGTACTCGCGCGCTTTTTCGGTTGCCACCACGACATCGTCTGTCGGGAATTTTTCGTCCAGCCAGGAAATGCGGCTGGCG